>NZ_JBIDFF010000017.1:0-59259 GCF_046635645.1 Gilliamella sp. BG2 | reverse complement strand
ATATTAGCATTGTGGTGCTATAAGTGTGTTTTGCTCTAAAAAAGTTCAGGTAGACTATTGATTTTATTGAAGTTTTTCAATCAAATCAAACGGTTATAGTTGACTGTGGTGTTGTTTGAGTTGTGATTTTAGTGGCTTTTGCATTGGTTTTATCTCTTTCGAGGTAGAAAATAGTGTATATTAGGTTTAAATTGATTATAACCATTTTGAACCAAGAAATAATGAATATAAAAAAAACGCTCGCTATTTGTGGTTACAGTGGTAGTGGTAAAACTACCTTGTTGGCAAAGGTTATTCCGCTACTTGTTGAGCAGGGCTTTAAGGTGGCGACTTTAAAACATACGCATCACGATGTTGAATTTGATATTCCAGGAAAAGATAGCTATAAATTGCGTAAAGCTGGATCGTTACAAACAATTTTGGCTTGTGATAACCGTTACGCTTTAATTTGTGAAACACCCAATAAACCTGCCGATTTGCAGACTTTAATTAATCAATTTTCTGATGTTGATATTATTTTAGTTGAGGGCTTTAAAGATGAGCAAATTCCTAAAATTATTTGTCACCGAAGTTCCGTTAAAAAACCGTTTTTTATTGATGATTTTACCTTGGCTATTGCTAGTGATGAGCCGTTAGATGCTTTTTTACCCATTTTGGATATAAACAACCCACTTCAACTTGTTGAATTTATAAAAAGTTATTTATTTAATCAATAATATATCGTATCTTATTTGCTAATTTTTTACGTTATTTTATCTAAATCAGCATGAAGCCCTTATTCAGAAAATTTTTAAACATAACTAAAAAAGCGATAATTGGATTTATGCTATTATCTATCTTTTCGACCTTAGTAATGCGTTGGGTGAATCCACCTTTCGGTTCTATGCTAATGATAGAACGTAAGATAATGCATTGGAATACACCACAGCAACGAATCTGGAAAGATTTGGACGAAATTTCAGATAATATAAAAATTGCGGTAATCGCTTCAGAAGATCAAAATTTTCCTGTGCACTGGGGATTTGATTTTAACGCTATCCGCCTAGCGCTAAATCATAATCAAAATAGCAAAAAGATTAAAGGTGCTAGCACAATTACTCAGCAAGTCGCTAAAAATATCTTTTTATGGCCAACTCGTAGTTGGATTCGCAAAGGAATGGAGTCTTGGTTTACATTATGGATAGAACTTTTTTGGTCAAAAGAGCGTATCCTTGAGGTCTATTTAAACTGTGCAGAATGGGGAGAAGGCATTTTTGGCATTGAAGCGGCTTCTCAGTATTATTTTAATGTAAGTGCCAATCAATTAACGTCACAACAAGCAAGTTTACTTGCGGCAGTATTACCTAATCCTAGACGCTGGAGCCCAATTAAACCAAGTGAACGAGTAAAAAAGAGAACCAAATGGATTCATGCCCAAATGAGTAATTTGGGCAACAAAAATTATCTTAAACAACTAAAGTAGCAATTTGCTTTAGATGAATTTTTTGATAAATTCAGGAACAATTTTACTTGCTGGTCCGTAAATTTTGGTTTGAAACAGACTTTCACCTAAGCTGGGCTCTAAATTAAGTTCAACCGTTTTAGCACTTATTTGGTTAGCGATTTGTACAAAACCAGCAGCAGGATAGACATTACCTGATGTGCCAATGGATATAAAATAATCAGCTTGTGAAAGCGCATCATAAATTTGTTCCATTTGTAGCGGAATTTCACCAAACCAGACTATATGTGGGCGAATGAATTTGTTTTGTTGATAATCCACATCGTTAAAGCAATCAATTATCTGTCCTGTTTTTTCATTACGCACTTTTAATAATTCACCATGCATGTGAATAATATTTTTAGAGCCAGCTTGTTCATGTAAGTTATCCACATTTTGTGTCACAATTAAGAGGTTATCACTACCTAATTTCTGTTCTAATTCAGCTAGCGCAAAGTGGGCTGCATTAGGCTTAACATCTGGATTTTGTAATTTACGGCGTAACATATTATAAAAATCATGTACCGCTGTTGGGTTGCGTATATAGCCTTCGTAAGTTGCTACATCATTAACATCATAACCTTCCCATAATCCATTTTGGGCACGAAAGGTTGATAAACCCGATTCAGCCGAAATACCGGCACCGGTTAGAATAACTATTTTTGGTATCTTCATAATTGGTATATGCTCTTTTTTCAGATTTTCGCCAAAATAAATATTAAGCAGTATTCACCTTATATAACTTAATTTCATTTTTGTGTGACAATATTCAACCATTGGCGGAATGTCGATGAACTTGATTATAATAGATTTCAATATATTCAAATAGCGCTTTATTTGCTTATTCTCGTTTGTGTCAATGTTGATTTCTATTCCGGCTTTGTGTTTATGACATGATTGGCTTACCAAAAGATGTTTATGCGACATTATTAGTAATGTCTTGTATTAGCTTATCGAATTGAAGAACTCAATTTTGATGATTGTTAGTTATTCGCCCTGCCTATAAAGATATCGTTGAATTCGTGCTGTTTACACCTTAAGAAGATCGTTAAACCAAACATTCGCCAGTATTTGCTGGCGGTATCAATAAAATTAAGTTTATTAAAAAAGCATGGTTATTTAAAGTAATAGTTTGTAGACTATGCTTCATTATCAGTTTTAGGCTGTATACTTTGTATATAATTTGAATATGAATCTTTTAAAATCTTTAGCTACTGTCAGCTCAATGACGATGGTGTCTCGTGTATTAGGTTTTGTGCGTGATGCCATTATTGCACGTTTTTTTGGCGCAGGTATGGCCACCGACGCATTTTTTGTTGCTTTTAAACTTCCTAATTTACTCCGCCGTATTTTTGCAGAAGGCGCTTTTTCACAAGCGTTTGTACCAATTTTGGCTGAATATAAAAATCAACAAGGAACTGAGGCAACTCGCACATTTATTGCTTATATTGCTGGATTATTAACTTTAGTCTTGGCGTTGGTCACGCTAATTGGAGTTATCACTGCGCCTTTTATCATTATGCTAACTGCGCCTGGATTTATGCAAGAATCAACTGAAAAATTTGAACTTGCAACTACCATGCTACGCATAACCTTTCCTTATATCTTTTTTATATCGCTAGCTTCATTGGTTGGGGCGATATTAAATACTTGGAATCGGTTTTCAGTCCCCGCATTTGTACCAACCTTGCTGAATATCAGCATGATTATATTCACACTCTTTCTTACGCCTTACTTCAACCCACCAGTATTAGCACTGGCGGTATCGGTGGGTGTTGGTGGGATTTTACAATTGCTTTACCAGCTACCTTATTTAAAGAAAATTGGCATGCTAGTATTACCGCGTATTAGCTTAAAAGATAGCGGTGTTTGGCGGGTTTTAAAACAAATGGGACCAGCAATTTTAGGGGTGTCTGTAGGGCAAATATCTTTAATTATTAATACTATTTTTGCTTCATTTCTAGTTTCAGGCTCGGTTTCGTGGATGTATTATGCTGATCGCTTAATGGAGTTTCCTGCTGGAGTGCTTGGTGTAGCATTAGGCACCATTTTACTGCCATCATTAGCAAAAAGCTTTTCTAAAGGTGATCATAAACAATATTGTGAATTGTTAGATTGGGGATTACGCCTTTGTTTTTTATTGGCTCTACCGAGTACAATTGCATTAGGGGTTATTTCTCGCCCACTTATATCAACGCTATTTGAATATGGACAATTTACCTTAAATGATACCTTAATGACACAGCGAGCCTTAGTTGCTTATTCTATAGGTCTACTTGGGTTGATTTTGATTAAAGTGCTAGCTCCAGCCTTTTATTCGCGTCAGGATATTAAAACACCAGTTAAAATTGCAATTATTACATTAATTTTAACACAGCTAATGAATCTTGCTTTTATTGGTCCATTACAACATGCTGGTCTTTCGCTATCAATTGGCTTAGCCGCTTGCTTTAATGCTGGATTATTATATTGGCAGTTGCGTAAAAAACAGCTTTATCAACCCCAACCTGGTTGGCGTTGCTTTTTGAGTAAAATCGTCATTGCGGTAATTCTAATGTCTGCAATATTGTGGTTCGGTTCACAGTTATTACCTGATTGGTCAACTGGTTCAATGTTGATTCGTATCGGGCGATTATTTTTATTGGTTATTGTGGGTATTTTAGTCTATTTTGCATCATTGATTGCCATGGGATTTAAGATAAAACACTTTATTAAACGAATTGATTAATAATAAGCATTGGATAAAAATAAATTGACTTTTTGTCAAAAAGTTTCAGGTTACTATGTGTTTTAGTAAAAAATTAATAAAGATATAAGATAAAAGTCTCTTTCTTTACTCTATTCATTATAGGTAGTCTAATTTAATCTACTCATAGTTTAGTGGTAGAGACTTTAGTGAGTTTAATTCTGTTTGGATTTTGTTGTATCACTTTAAACTGTTAATCTGTTATCAAGAAGATTTATCAACTTTACCTATTCAGTCAGTTTAAGTATATAATAGTCGCCTTGCTGATAAAATAGTCAAATGGAGGTTGTAATGATCACCCATATTAGCCCATTAGGATCAATGGATTTACTTGCTCAGGCAGAAGTCGATATTCTGAAAAAATCTGCCAATAGCGAACTTTATAAATTATATAGAAATTGTTCGTTAGCAACACTAAATGCAGGTAGTAAAACCGATAATACAAAAGATCTGTTAGATAGATTCCAGTCTTTCGAAATTAATGTGATTAGTAAAGAGCGAGGCGTCAAGTTAGAGTTGGTTAATGCTCCAGAAAGCGCTTTTGTTGATGGTCGGATTATTCGTTCAATTCAAGCTAATTTGTTTGCAGTATTACGCGATATCCTTTTTTTGAATAGTCAAATCAGTGCAGTTAAAGAGCTTATTTCCGATTTCAAATTTGAACGGGATCATTCGTTTTATATTACAAACCTTGTTTTTTCTATTTTACGCAATGCCAATGCGCTCCATGTGGGTGAAGAGCCAAATTTGGTTGTCTGCTGGGGTGGACATTCGATTAACGAAAATGAATACTATTATGCTCGTCAAGTCGGTATGCAACTTGGTTTGCGTGAACTTAACATTTGTACTGGTTGTGGTCCAGGTGTTATGGAAGCACCAATGAAAGGAGCTGCCGTTGGTCATGCGCAACAGCGTTATAAAGAAAGCCGTTTTATTGGTATGACCGAACCGTCAATTATTGCAGCAGAACCGCCTAATGCATTAGTCAATGAATTGATTATTATGCCCGATATCGAAAAACGCCTTGAAGCGTTTGTACGAATGGCTCATGGTATTATTATCTTCCCTGGTGGACCGGGAACCGCTGAGGAGTTGCTTTATATTCTGGGTATTTTATTAAACCCTGCAAATAAACACCAAACCCTACCTCTTATTTTAACTGGACCTAAAGAATGCGAAGATTATTTTGCTTCAATAGATAATTTTATTCGTAGCACATTAGGCGATGAGGCAACTAAACTTTATCAAATTATTATCGATTCACCTGAACAAGTAGCTCGTATTATGAAAGAGGGTGTTAAACATGTTAAAGCTTCACGCTTAAAAACAGGCGATGCTTATGGGTTTAATTGGCTATTAAAAATTGATGAATCATTACAACATACTTTCGAACCTACTCACGCTAATATGGCCTCATTAAATCTTCATCGTGAGCAGCCTGTCGAGCTGTTAGCCGCTGATTTGCGTCGTGCGTTTTCTGGTATTGTTGCAGGAAATGTTAAAGAATTTGGTATGAAGCAAATTGCCGAAAATGGTCGATACAAATTACAAGGTGATATTGAAATTATGCAGCAACTTGATAATTTATTGCGTAGTTTTGTTAAACAAAACCGAATGAAATTGCCAGGAGGAAGCGCTTATCAACCTTGTTATGAAATTTGTTATTAAACAATAATATTAACTCATTTAATAAAATTGAATCCAACTTTAATCCGCCGATAATCTTATTGGCGGATTAATTTTAACTATTACTATTTTATCTGGTTTTTAAAAATCACCTAAAATATCTAGTGCTTCTGACACTTTTTTAACTGCAAAAATCTGCATATTTTCGGGCTTCTTCTTCGGCATATTGGCAATAGGTACAATTGCTTTTTTAAAACCATGTTTAGCCGCTTCAGAAATTCGTTCTTGTCCGCTTGGTACTGGTCGAATTTCGCCACCAAGACCAATTTCACCAAAAATAACGATATCTTGTGGCAACGGGCGATTGCGAAAACTTGATACAAGTGCTGCAATCAATGCCAAATCCGCACTTGTTTCGGTAACTTTTACACCACCAACAACATTAACAAAAATATCTTGATCGGCCATTTGCAATCCCCCATGCCTATGCAATACTGCAAGCAATAATGCAAGCCGATTTTGATCTAATCCTACAGTCACTCGTCTTGGATTACCATACATCGAGTGATCGACTAGCGCTTGGATTTCGACCAGTAATGGGCGAGTACCTTCCCACAATACCATTACCGAACTACCCGGTAGCATTTCATCTCCACGGCTTAAAAAGATTGCTGATGGGTTGCTAACCTCTTTTAAACCTTGTTCTGTCATAGCAAATACACCCAGCTCATTTACTGCTCCAAAACGGTTTTTATGACTGCGTAGAGTTCTAAAACGAGAATCAGCATCACCATCTAATAAAATTGAACAGTCAATACAGTGCTCAAGTACTTTTGGGCCAGCAAGAGAGCCATCTTTAGTAACATGCCCCACCATAATAATAGCAATGCCTTTTGTTTTAGCAAAACGAGTTAAATAAGCCGCTGTTTCGCGTACTTGTGCAACACTACCAGGCGAAGATTGGATATCAGTAAGGTGCATCACTTGGATAGAGTCAATCACCATTAATTTAGGCTGGGACTGATCAGCCAATAAACAGATTTGCTCAATACTGGTTTCGGACAACATATTAATATTATCCGCAGGTAACCCTAATCGATGGGCACGCATTGCAACTTGTTGGAGGGATTCCTCACCTGTAACATAAAGTGTATTCATTTGTGATGAGAGTTTACTCATGGTTTGCAGTAACAACGTACTTTTACCTGCTCCGGGATTCCCTCCTATGAGAATGGCACTCCCCGGTACGACACCACCACCAAGCACACGATCAAATTCTGAAAAACCAGTTGAAAATCTTGGCAGTGCCTCTAAACTGATCTCGGACAATTTTTGAATTTTAGCTTGCCCAATCCCGCTACCTGCATAACCCGTTAATCTGTCGTTACGTGAAGAGGTGCTTGCAAGCCTAACTTCGGTAATGGTGTTCCAAGCATGGCATGAGCTACATTGCCCTTGCCAACGTGGGTAATCTGCTCCACAATCATTACAAACATAAGCACGTTTTACTGCTTTTGCCAATTTAATCTCCTAACCTTCACTTAATAAACTAGTGGATAAAATACACCATAAACCTGTTAAATCTGCATAATTAATACTAATTCGTGCTTTTTCGACAACTTTAGGTTTACCATGATAAGCAACACCTAGACCAGCAATACGAATCATCATCAAATCATTGGCTCCATCACCAATTGCGACAGTTTGTTCAATGGGAATTTCCAACGATGCTGCTAGTTGTTGTAATGTCCTTGCTTTATATTTTGCATCAACAATTTGACCAGAAACTTTACCAGTTAATTTTCCATGTTTGATTTCTAATTCATTAGCATAAACGTCAACTAATTTTAACTTTTGCTTTAAATGATCCGCAAAATAGGTAAAACCGCCTGAGGCAATAGCTACATGCCAATTTTTTTTATGCAGTTCTTTTACTAAATAAGTAAGCCCAGGAGTAAGTGGTAAATTATCTTTAACTTGATCTAAAATAGATTGATGCGCCCCTTTTAAGGTTGCCACACGTTTTCGCAAACTTGTGGCAAAATCAAGTTCACCACGCATAGCTTGTTCAGTTACCGCTGCAACTTGCTGCCCTACACCATGCAATTTGGCCAGTTCATCAATACATTCAATGCCAATCGCTGTCGAATCCATGTCCATAACAAGTAACCCTGGGGAGCGTAGCGTGGGTAAATTATCGATTGGGGCAACATCAATACCTAATGCTAATGATATCGATTTAGCTTTTTTAGGTATCATCCCTGCAATACGAACAATCTGATAAGTTTTGATTTTCCATGATGAAACAATCACCATTGGCATAGCAAGTTGATCTTGGAACTTTGATAAGACTGTTTTATTTAACTTTTTACCATAAATAATCCAGCCTGTTTTACCTGCATTATAATCTAAAGGAACCACTTCACAGCCATTTAATGACAGCGGTAAACCTTGCCAATGTTGGATATTTTCAGGTAAATCATTGTAGGTGAGAGTATAAGCCATATCTGAACATCTTTATAAGATAAAACAAGCCCAAAATTTATCACAACTACTAAAGATTGTCCAAATTAGGATTGTGTGATTTTTTTAGTTTTTTATACTTAAACACATAGTTACCTGAAACTTTTTAACAAAAATAAAAGGGCAAATTATACTTTCTTTAATACTGCATAAAAGAAACCATCACCACCATTTTCAGTAGGTAAAAATTGTTTAAGTTCACCTTGTAATTTGGCACTGGTGTTTTCATGCAAAAAACGCTCAATTTGTAATTTATTTTCGTCTGGTAGGATTGAACAAGTGGCATAAACCAAAGTACCACCAGTTTTTAAATAAACCCAGATTTTAGTTAAAATAGCGTATTGTAATTCAGTCAACTGCATGATATCACTATCTCGGCGTAACCATTTTATATCGGGATGACGGCGGATAACGCCTGTTGCTGAACAAGGCGCATCAAGTAAAATGCGATCAAATTGTTGCCCTTCACACCATAGTTCTGGGGTTAATCCATCACCAACTTTAACTTCGGCATGTAAGTTTAATCGAGTTAAATTTTCGTGAATGCGCTTCACTCGGCTAGGCTCAATATCCACCGCTAAAACTTGTGCTTTTGGAGCAACTTCTAAAATATGTGTGGTTTTACCACCAGGTGCTGCGCACATATCCAAAATGAGCTCGCCATTTTGCGGTGCTAACAAATAAGCGGCATATTGAGCAGACAGATCTTGTACCGTGACAGCACCCTCATCAAAATAGGGTAATTTATTTACATTGATAGGCGACAATAATCGCAGAGCACTAGGTAACTCTGGAAAGCTATCAGATTCAATTTGTCGTTCAGCAAGTAGTTGTTGGTAATCACTTACTGAATATTGGTTAAGATTAACTCGCAACCACATTGGTGGCTTTTGATTATTAGCATGAACAATAGCATGCCACTGCTCTGGATAGGCCTGCTTAAGGCGTGTTAATAACCAACTTGGGTGTAATGTCTGCTGGTTTTGTTGCTTGCTGTCTTGCATAAATTGTTGCTGTAATGATGTTTGTTGGCGCAAAAACTCACGCAATACACCATTTACAACCCCTTTAAGCTGTGTTTTTTTGAGAGTATTGACCGCATTAACTGTCTCACCAACTGCAGCATGTGCAGGAATACGGGTATAAAGAATCTGGTAAATACCCACTAACAATAGGTCATGTAAAATTCTATTTTTACCCGTTAACACTTTACTCATCAAGGTATGAATATAAAAGTTGAGTTCTGGTAATACTCGCATCACACCAAAACAGATTTCTTGCACTAACGCCTTATCTTTATCGGCTATTTTGTGGTTTAAAGTTGTCAATGTAGCGCCTAATGACTGTCCTTCTTCTAACACATTAAAAATAGCTTGCGCACAAATAGCTCTAATATTTTGGGATGATTTTTTATTCATAATGAATAACGACCTTAATTCATTTAATTGGATTAACTTATAAAATTAACGAGCCAATCCAACCAGCAATAAATAATGGAATATTAAAATGGGTAAATGTTGGAATAACACTATCACGAATATGATCATGTTGCCCATCACTATTTAGCCCAGAAGAGGTCGCTAAAATAGTATCTGATGGTGGCGATCCCGCATCACCAATTGCACCTGATGCACCAATTAAGCATACGGTGGCAATTGGTGAAAAACCGAGTTGTACACAAAGTGGGACATATACTGCAGCAATGATAGGAACTGTCGAAAATGAAGATCCAATACCTAATGTAATAACCAGCCCAATTAGCATCATCACAAAAGCGGCAATCACTTTATTACCAGCAAATAATGCTGCACTGTTGTTAACCAAAGATTCTATTTCATGAGTCTGTTTTAACACTTCGGCAAAACCTTGCGCTGAAATCATTACAAACCCAATCATAGCCATCATTTTGATGCCGTCCGTAAAAACGCCATCA
This sequence comes from Gilliamella sp. BG2, assembly GCF_046635645.1. NCBI lineage: Bacteria > Pseudomonadati > Pseudomonadota > Gammaproteobacteria > Orbales > Orbaceae > Gilliamella > Gilliamella sp. BG2. The sequence goes on along the minus strand of NZ_JBIDFF010000017.1, from coordinate 48,951 downwards.
GCTTCGCCCCATTTAATCGAACCCGACACAATAAAGCAAATAAAACCAATTAAGGCACCTAAAATCATTGAACCAGTATAAAGTTGAACAGTAAAAGATAGAATAATCGCCAATAATGAAACAATAAGAGAGCGCTTACTCACATCTTTTAAAGCATCTTGATTTGCCTCTCCACGAATAATTTTATATTTTCTAGGCTTACGATAACTAACAAAAATAGCCCATAATAGACCAGCAAACATGCCTAATGCAGGAATTGCCATTGCATGCATTACATTTACATGGCTAACATCCATTCCTGATGCGGTAATATTTTTTAATAAAATTTGATTTAAAAAGATATTCCCAAATCCTACTGGTAAAAACATATAAGGCGTAATTAATCCAAATGTCATAATACAAGCAATCATTCTTCTATCAAGCTGTAAGCGGGACATCACGTATAAAAGCGGTGGAATTAAAAGCGGAATAAAAGCAATATGAATAGGAATAACATTTTGCGATGAAACACTTACTAACCCAATAATAACAATCAAAATCCACTTGATACGTTTTTTGGCATCGCTTGATGTAAGTTGCTTAATAGCTTTATCAGCCAATAATTCGGGTAAGCCAGATTTTGATATTGCCACTGCAAACGCACCTAACATAGCATAAGAAAGTGCAATATTAGCTCCATTGCTGATCCCAGTATTAAATGCATCAATGGTTTCTTTTAACGATAAATGGCTAAATAGTCCACCAACAAATGCGCCAATTATTAAGCTAATAACGACATGAACACGGCAAAGAGATAAAATTAACATGCAAATTACCGCAACTACAACCGCATTTATTGAAGAAAACAAATCAAGCACTGTATTCATAAAATAAATTCTTATTTAAGAAGAAAACTTATTATTTTAGGCGATAGATGTTGAAAGTGCAATCGATAGTGTATACTCACTCTTTCATCTATATATAAATATATATAAAATTAAAAATGTGTTAATAAAAAATTCTAAAAATAGAACCCTTAACTAAACTGTAGGGCTATTGTGGAGAGTTGTTAATGAGAAATAATATCGACGGACATTTTTTATTGATTGGTTTAATGGCTTACCCTATTCGCCATAGCTTATCCCCTCAAATGCAAAATACCATTTATTCTAAATTAAAGATACCTTATGTTTATTTAGCATTTGAAGTTGACCAAAAAAAACTCCCTGACGCAATTAAAGGAGTTCGAGCATTAGGATTACGCGGCAGTGCCGTGTCCATGCCCAACAAGCAACTAGTCTGCCAATACCTTGATAAGTTAACACCTGCTGTGGAAATGAGTGGTGCGTGTAATACTATTTCAAACGATAATGGTGTTTTAACAGGCTATAACACAGATGGAATGGGCTACATGCGCATGCTCAAAGAAGCCAACATTGATGTGATAGGCAAAAAAATAACCATCCTAGGCGCTGGAGGGGCTGCAACAGCCATTGTTGTGCAAGCTGCTCTTGATGGCGTAAAAGAGATCACTGTCTTTAATCAAAAGGATGAGTGCTATACAAAAATAGAAGCTATTGCGAAAAAATTAAATCAAAATACTCCATGTTATGTACGCGTTATCGATCTGGCCGATAAAGATAAGCTACGCAAAGAAATTTCAGATAGTGTCGTACTTTGTAATGCTACAGGTGTAGGAATGAAACCATTAGAAGGAAAAAGCTTAATTACAGATCCGACAATGTTAACTCCCGATCTTGTCGTTACAGATTGTATTTATAGTCCGCGTAAAACAAAGCTACTTGAAATAGCTGAGCAACAAGGTTGTAAAATATTAAATGGTATTGGCATGATGTTATGGCAAGGTGCAGCTCAAATAAAAATTTGGACAGGCGAAGATGCCCCTATTGAATATGTGAAAGAGCAAATGGGTTTTAATGATTAATAAATAATTTCTTATGCTAATGACTTCATTCTACTGTTTTATTTAATACAAAATTAAAACCAGATAAAATTATGGTCTATTAACGGAATTTTTAGCTAACAGGATACAAAATGAAAACACTTACCATCAAAAAACTTGAAATCGGTTCAGGCGCACCCAAAATTATTGTGCCAATTATCGGTAAAACTGAGGCAGAATTAATTGATGAAGTACAGTTTTTACAATCAATTGATTTTGACGTTTTAGAGTGGCGTGTTGATCACTTTATCCACGTTGATAATCTTAATACTGTAAAGTTAGTCGCTAAAAAAATAGCAGATTTACTACCAAATAAACCTATTTTATTCACTTTTAGAACCGCAAACGAAGGTGGAGCTAAGCCATGGCCATTAACATCTTATGTCCAATTGAATAAAGAAATGGCTTGTAGTGGGCTTATCGATCTGATTGATGTTGAGATGTTTATTGGTGATGACTATGTAAAAGATATTATCGATGTCGCACACAAACATCAGGTATTTGTTGTGGTATCAAATCATGATTTTGAAAAAACGCCATCTAAGAGCGATATTGTCTATCGACTAAAAAAAATGCAAGAACTTGGCGCAGACATTCCCAAAATTGCAGTTATGCCCAACACCGAGGATGATGTATTAACCTTACTAGCTGCCACCACAGAAATGAACAAAAAACACTCAACCACGCCGATTATTACCATGTCAATGGCTGGGCTTGGAACTGTTAGTCGTATTTCTGGTTCGACATTTGGTTCAGCAATGACTTTTGGAGCGGCTAAGAATGCATCGGCACCAGGTCAATTAGATGTTAAACAATTACGATATATTTTAAACGCATTATACCAAAGTCGTAGTTAATTCAACTGAAACTATTTTATTAATCAATTAGCTAAAGAAAGCAAAAAACAGAGAGAGCCATGTAGTTGATATCAATAAACCTTTATATTAGACTTGGATATTGTTATATAAGTTGTTTTTATCAGCTAATTACATGGACTAAAGATTGTGCAAATTTACTAACAGATAAGCAGTAAGAAGTATATACTGCATTAACTATTAAATGCTTTTGCAGACTAAAAACAAAACTGCTTTAAATTTTTAATTTAAACATTCATTTCTCAGTTTAGTTAGAAAGTGCAGAATCTAAGTTAGTTAAATGGATAATTAATAAAAACGTATGAGGTTTATTTTTTTATGTTTTCTTGGTGGACTAAAGTTTATTTTTTTCTAATCCAAATTTTGGTGAAGCTTTTTGTTAAAAGCAAACCAATTCCTACCGATCCAATAACAGAATTAGACCTCGATACCAACAAGCCAATTTTATACGTACTTCCTTATAACTCTCAAATTGATTTGATGGTGGTTCGATCTCTTTGTTTGCAATATAGTTTACCTGATCCATTAGTTGGCATAGATATTAATGGTAAAGTTATTCCAGCTTATATCTATATTGATAAAGGACCTGGTATTTTTGCATCCAATCAACAAAAAAATAAAGCGATTGAAATTTTAAGGGATTATATTTCTGCACATCAACAAAATCATGATCTTGATATTCAGATGCTACCTATTTCGGTCATGTTTGGTCGCCGCCCTGATAAAGAAGGAGAAAAAAAACTTTCACTGCAAGTACTTGGTGCACCTAGTAAATTATTAAAAATAATGACATCAGGCAGAGACTGTTATACACGCTTTTCTCGTACTGTTTCGTTTAAAGATATTCATGTCGATAAACAAGATCTTTCAGTGTTAGCACATAAATTGGCTCGCGTTGCGCGTATTCATTTTGCAAAGCAAAGGATAGCTTCTGTCGGCCCCAAACTGCCCATTCGCCAAGAAATGCTTAATAAATTATTAAATAATCCTGGACTGTCAGAAGCAATACAAGAAGAGGCTAAAAGCAAAAATATTGATATTGATAAAGCGAAAAAAAATGCTTTAGCAATGCTAAACGAAATTGCCGCAAATTTTTCTTATCGTATGTTAAGAATAACTGATTTTGTTCTCACTTGGGCATGGAATAGGCTCTATCAAGGTCTTAAAGTGACAAACGCAGATCCAGTTCGTGAGCTTGCGCAAAACGGACACGAAATTGTGTATGCTCCTTGTCATCGTAGTCATATGGATTACCTTTTATTATCCTATGTGCTTTATCGACAAGGTTTAGTTCCTCCTCATATTGCTGCTGGCATTAATTTAAACTTTTGGCCAGCAGGTCCTATTTTTAGGCGATTAGGTGCATTTTTTATTCGCCGCTCATTTAGAGGAAATAAGCTCTATACTGCCGTTTTTCGTGAATATTTGGCTGAACTATTTATCCGTGGTTATTCTGTTGAGTATTTTATTGAAGGTGGACGCTCACGCACAGGCCGGTTACTCGATCCTAAAACAGGCATGTTGATGATGACAATCCAAACATTATTGCGTGGTGATGCACGCCCAATTACTGTTGTTCCTGTTTATATTGGTTATGAACATGTTTTAGAAGTTGCAACTTATGCCAATGAACTCCGTGGTGCAAAAAAAGAAAAAGAGAGTTTAGGACGCACAATTAAAGCATTTTTCAAATTAAAAAAATTAGGGTTTGGCTATGTTAATTTTGGCCAACCTATACCTTTGAATCAATTTTTAAACCAACAAGTTCCTGATTGGCGAAATGAAATAGAACCAACTGGTACACAGCGCCCTAGTTGGTTAACACCAACAACCAATTTACTTGCTAAACAAATTATGGGGCATATTAACTCTTCAGCTGCAATTAATGCGATGAACTTATGCTGTTCAATATTATTGGCCGCAGACCAACGCGCACTAACCAAAGTAAGGTTACTGGAACATATCGATTATTTTTTAAAATTATTAAAAAATATTCCTTATTCAGATTTGATAACTATTCCAGATCAAACACCTGAAGAATTATTTGAACACGCCAAACAAATGGGTAAATTCATTATTACTACCGATGAAGTTGGTGAAATGGTTGGACTTACAACTGAACAAGCAGTATTAATGACCTATTACCGAAATAATATTCAGCATTTACTGATTATTCCTGCAATCGTAGCTAGAATTGTGCTCAAATATAACCAAATATCATCTGGCGAAATATTAGAACAAGTAAGACGATTTTTCCCTTTAATAAAATCAGAACTATTCCTTTATCATAATGATGAACAGCTAACTGTATATGTACAACAAATCATAGCAACTTATGCCAAATTGAATTTAATTAGCGACTCGACAGATAAATTGACAGTAAATTCTTTAAAAATTTCGGGATTACAATTAATTGCTTCATCTTCTAAAGATACTTTACAACGTTATGCTATTGCGTTTTCTTTATTGCAAAAAGATCCAACTATTAGCCGTGCAAAACTAGAAAAAGAGGCGCGTCTCATTGCTGAACGGTTATCTGTTTTGCATGGTATTAATGCTCCAGAATTCTTCGACAAAGGTGTATTTTCAACATTAGTCGCATCACTACGAGAGCAAGGTTATTTAGATGATCAGAATGATACCAACTTAGGAAAAATTGAAACCATGAATACAATACTTAAGCCTCTAATTACAGCACGAGTAATGCAAACTATCGACGAAATCAATTTATAACTCAAATAATAAAAAGTCCATAATGAAGCTATTAAACAAAAAAATAATAAGTCATGCTTTTTAGTTAATATGGTTTGGGTGAAAAGAAAAAACAGATGGTATTGAAACTCGAAGAAACACAACAACAATTAACTGATGAAGAACTCAACGAATTTAGTCAATTCGTTGGGAATAAAATTCCCGATGATTTTATCAACTTTTACCGCCAATTTAACGGAGGAACTTTTATACAACTTGATAGTAAAATGAGTAATTATGTTGATGACAAGTTTTTGATTAATTTTTTTAGCATAAAATATGGCCTTACAATAGAAAATATTTATGCGCAGTTTAAACGAGATTTCCCGCAGCTACAAGATATGCTCCCTTTTGCTTCTGATCTATACTTGAATTGTTACCTGCTTTCATTAAGGCCTCAAGATAATGGTTGTGTTTACTACTGGTCAGTCGTAGAGCAAAAATTAACACTGCAATTTGAATCATTTAACTGTTTTATTTTATTTTTGGATGAGGTATTACAATCTCTTGACAAAAAATATAAGAAAGATCGCCAGCTAGATATTCTTATATGGGTTTGGGTTATTGCTTCAATTGCGCTTTACATTTATTTCAAAAAATAACCGTTTGTGATAATTATATTTTTGCTAAATAGATAATTAGCATTATAGCGTTCATTTAACTATGAGCTTAATAGAGGCATAGCAACATTATGTGTATATCTTTTTTGCGTAATGAGGTCATCAATTTTTTAAGTTATCATGCGTTATTTAGTTTAAGCTTACAAGCTAGAACAACATATTTGTTTGAAAATGGCATAATAAACCAGCAATCTTGCGAGCATGCTAAACAAGCAATATTTAATAATGATATTTTTGATAATTATAAACCCTCACCGTTATTAAAAAATCGTTATCTCAAAACAAAAATAGAGCAAATTACCGGTAATAAAATAAAGATTATAGATCACCCAGATAGTGGAATATCAGGGGTAGCTTGTGCTTGTTGCCAATTTGTGGTGTTCGAAAATGCTGAAGATGCTATTTTTGAAATATGCCCTGTTTGCAATTGGCAGACGGATACATTGGATAAAAATGGTTATAGCAAATTAAACAAAAGTTACTTAACAGATTATAAAAATAATATCGTCACAAAAGAATTGATTGAGCAATACAGTGATGTATTTATAAGAAGGTATTCACCTACCAGCTTAAAATTGAAGCAAGTGTAATTTTCTATATAAATTTTCCTATCACAATGAAAGTATGTAAAATCTGATTTTTTAAACAAAAAACAATCTTTATGGCTAAATAAAATTTGATAATTTATTATTAAGAAGGCTATTAAATAAATTGGTAAACACATTAAAAAATAACAGAATAACAAATGACTAAATAGGAATCTAAAAATGCTACATTCGACAGTTAATGTCAAAATTTATTGGCGATCCATACAACAAGGTGGAAAAAAAACGCTTCCTATAAATACAAAATACTATCCGATCACTGAACCGCTTAAAGATAAGCAGGGTGATATGACAAGTTGGTCATTGGTAATAAATGTTAAAAATAATGAGGACATTAATACTCATGAAAGAATAGGTTTTGGTGAAGCCCATTTTTTAATGAAAAATGCGCCCAGTTACTTACTCAATAAAGGGTTTAAAATAATTATTTATGAGGGACCTAAACAAGTGGCAACTGTTGAAGTACTTTAATTACTGTCTTAAAATACAATTACAAGCTAAAAACATCTACCAACTAGAAAAATAAAGGTAAAATCACATTGAATAAATGGGAGTTTAATCATCAACTCAATCAATTAATTGCTATATTGACTTCCAAAGGTTTTGTTACCAAAGGCTGTAATGACCAACAATTGGCTCAACTTGAACACCAATATGGTCGGCTTCCTGTATATTATAAAATTTTTTTGTCAAAACTAGGCATTAATGCAGGTGATTTTAAACTTGGTACAGCTATATTATTTCATGAAATTGATGATATAAACCAAGGCTCTTTAGTTTTACTGGTCGAGAACAATATTTCTATTCCCACTAATTTCTTTGCTTTTTTATTACATCAAGGTTATTCAAGTCTATTCTTTATGGATAGACATGATGATCCTATGGTCTATTGTTATACAGAAGGTGACGTAATAAAAAATTTAAATTGCAAATTTAGCCAATGTATATCGGCTGAAATAGCATTGTATAAAACGTATCAGACTGAGTAAATGATTTGTTTTTATGCTTTAGTGCATGACAAACCTATTAGGCTCTAAAATCATATTGAATAAAAAGGTTATGGTTATATGAAATATACTAAAGATGAATATATTCGATTAGGGCGAACATTACAAACAACAATTATTGATGATCTTCCCAATAATGCTTCACAATTTACTACTATTGCTATAAATTTTAAAAATAAAAAGTATAGGGTTCTTTACGAAGTTATAAAACTAGTCGATGGTGTGGATTTTTTCGACGAACATGAAACGATTATTGATGAAATTCATGAATTCAATTTGTATCAACAAATGATAGATTATTTAGGCTCTATTGGTATTGATATAGATCAATTGGGGCCAGCAAAAGGATCAAAGATAATATTTTGATTTGGGAAAAGTATTAAGGTTATTAAATTCATTTTTTATATCAAATCATTCATTTCACGAAATAATGCAATCAATATCATACAATCACAAACCAAGATAATTATAGGATAATACAACTGAATTTTAGTGATCTTATGCATCTGGATGTTCTGTTATTATATCCCCTAATTATGCGATCACTCACTAGTCACAATCAAACATGGAAAAAACAATGAAATATTACGCAAAGCTAGTTGCTATAGATCCATATATTGAGGAACAGGCTACTTTTGATTTTGGTCAATATCAACTTTGCTGTTTTATCAATTCTTCCGCTTGTGCGCTAAATCAGGGCAATATTTATCTATTAGAACTTAATTTGTGTTTTATTGACAAGATAAAGCCTGAACGATCTGGAGATAAGCATTTTTCTATTATGCAACAAGCTGATACTTTTGTTCATCATATTAATGGTTATCTATTTGAAAATAGATTAATACTATCGAATCTTGTTTTTCAAGATGATTTATTTTATGATTTTGCTTACTTAAGTGGTGATTTTATTAAGTTTAGTGTTGATAGGCTTTCTATTGATATTTTAAATAACATTTTTTAGATTAAGTATGATAAAAATGATATCCAATGTTGTAGTAAAGCGATTACCTCTCAGGAAACCTGGCGAAATCTATTCACTTGTTGAAGTTGATGGTGTTTGCTGTAATGAAAAACTGAAAGGGGGCTATTTAGAAGCGGCTTTTAGTTATAATGATGATTATATCTTACTTTTTTTGTCACAAAATGGTGACGCTTGGGAAGAGATTTTATCTATTTATTTACTTGATTTAAAAAGGAATAAATTTGTCGATCGAGCTAGAATTGGTGGTGGCTACTCTTCTTGGTTTGCTGGGAATGGTATTGATGATATTAAAATTTTATCCGATAATACGATAAGTTTTGAATTTATGTCGTTTAAGGATTCTGATGGTTGGTTACTCGAACTTTTTAACAAACCTATAAAAACCTTTCCGTTTGCACTTAGATATCTACCTTACATTTCCCGTCCAATTTCTTCCAAACGCTATTTTTTGATTAAAAAGAATAAAATATCACTTAACTAAAATCTTTGTATTGAAATACTAGATAGTTGTTAAGATGAAAAATTGTTTATAATAAATTATCTATATATTTTTTGAATATTGGTAATCAATATAGCGATGATCGTTGTTGCGAGTTAGGATTTATCTTTAAATAACAATTATATTTACCTTACAATATTACTAAAGAGGCGAAATGGTAGCTAAAATCATTCTGCAAGATACGTTCAATGAGCAAGATTTTCTACGGTTTGCCGAAAATTGGCAGCAAAATGCATCGATCATCATTGAATCAATATTACAACACAACGACGCAAAAAATCGTATTTTTAACTTTGTCTTAAATCATATTCCAGATTCATTTGCCGAAGCAGTGATTGATATTTTTCTGGAAGATAGTGATTTTATTATTAGTGATGAGGATCTGCTAAAATGTGTAAGGCAAGGCTCCATCGGTTTAAAACAGAGCATACGTTATCGAAAAAAGACACCTCAATATATTCTTAATTTATGTAACCAAGAATAATCAACGCATTACCAATATCAAGGAATATAAAAGATGCTAGATTTTTCCTACTTATCAGATCAAAAAGACAGTAAGCCATCTCTTGTGTTAAGTGATAAAAAAGTGCAATTACTTGAGCAAGCTTTTATCGATTTAAAGCGGAAAACAGGCATCATGATTGATGTCTATGGTCGAAACAGAATCTATCCCGATCATCAAAAAATATTAATCAACTTGTTACAAAAACATAACGACAGCGAAATCCAAAAACTAATTATGCTACTTAAGCAAGCTGTGAGTGAAGACGAAGTGATTATTGCCGATGGTGATTAAATGAATACATTGCTTATTGAAATATACTGACAATCATTTAATATGCCATTATACTGATGTCTGAATATTGAAAGTATCTTAACCTTTTAATTTTTTTTGAAAATGATGAATTTTATTACTATACGAGATATGCTTTCTAACATAGAAGACATGCCATACAGTTTTTTTTATCTTCCCGCTGATCACTCATCTTGGACACTTGATACCCAAGGAGTTTTTAGTCTTGAGGATGAAGATATTTTAGATGATGATGATTCAAACCTGCCTAAACAAGCTATAGAAGAAGGTTGGATACCAACGCTAGAAAAAGCCGAAATTGAAGATATTATTAGCGTGGCTAACAATGAATTAGATAATCCAACATTAGAGGATTTATTTAGCTCTTTTGTCTTTTATTTTAAAAACGATGCTTTTTTACAGTATGATGATTTATAACAATAAAAAAACAGTTGACTTGATATCAAACTTATCTGATAAACTCAATCAATTAGGTATTTTATTACAATCGAATATTGCTAGGCAGTTTAAATTAACTGATATGGCTAGTTATGTACATGTTAATATCTTGAAACAACAAATTTATCTGCGTTTCAAATTATCAATTAACAGTATGGAACTATTTGATAATGATATTGTTAATATTCGCATCACAAACGATATGATACATATAACTTGCCTTGTCTATTCAAATTATGGTGTGGATAAAGTAATGGAATATCAAGATAATCTTAATAATTTTGAATTATCTATTTTCGACAACATTGCTCTTAAACTACTGTCATGTTTTAAATCACATATTAATTTTATAGCATAATACCATGTTGCAACCAGAATTGATTAAATAGGATAGCAAAAATGAAAGAAATATGGGTATTTAATGGTGAAGGAGCAAACTTTCCTGCTGGTATATTCACCTCGTTAACTGAAGCTAAAACTTGGATTGAAAAACATCAATTATCTGGTGTGTTAACCCGTTATCCTGTGAATACTGGGGTGTATGATTGGGCCATTGCTAATGATTTGTTTACTGCCAAACAAACGTGGCATACAAAACCTGCCTTTATTGAATCTTTTACCTGTGCCTCAATGGAACACTACCATTTTGAAGCAGGACAACAGCAATAGCACTAAAACATTACTAATCATTAAAACTATTCTGTATAGAAAAAAGCCAAGTTATGTACACAACAATCCATTAACGCATTGACAAAAAAGGAAATAAGTGGTGGAAAAATTTTTCATATTACTTAAAAAAAAGGGAATAAATTATTTTGTTAAAAACAATAAAATAACCATTAATGGTAATGTGGACTTATATCATACAAATATTAAGACACTTCCTAATAATTTATCAATTAGTGGGCATCTAAATTTAGCTCATTCACATATAGAAGAATTACCTCAAAATTTAACGATTGGTGGCAATCTAAATTTAAATTATACCCATATCCAGACATTGCCTGATAATCTATCAGTTGGTGGTAATTTATATTTAGCTTACAGCGATATTAAAACATTACCTAACACTTTTTTTTGTGGAGGAAATTTAGATTTAGACTCATCAAAAATAGAATCGTTACCTGATAACTTAACCGTACTTGGTAACTTAATTTTGCAATATACTAAGATAAAAGCATTACCTGAACATATCACAGTTAAGGGAAATTTAAATTTATACGATACTCAAATTGAAGTATTATCAACATATTTATCAATTGGTGGGGGATTAGATTTAAGCTATACAAATATCACAAGTTTACCAGAAAAGTTCTCTATTAATGGTAATTTAGCATTAAGTGGCACTAAATTAACAAACCTGCCTGAAGGCCTTTCTGTTTCTGGAAGTTTAGAACTTGAATATACTGAGATTCAAACATTGCCACGTAATCTTACTATAGGTGGTAATTTAGATTTATTTCACACGCAAATCAATAAATTATCAGAAAATTTATCAGTTGGAGGTTATCTAAGTTTACAAAATCAAAAAATTAACACCTTGCCCGAAAATTTATCCGTAAACGGAACTTTATACATTGATGAGACAGAGATTAAACGATTACCAGAAAGTTTACAGGTAAATCATGTACTGATTTTAGATATCGAAAAAATCGAAAATATTGTTTATTATAAAAATCTTGAAGGGTTTGCTTCAACAATTTTCGCTTGTTGGATCAATAATGAATTTACTATTGTTGCCGCTCGTTTTTTAGGTGCACTTAAAACATTTGAAGAATATGTTGATAAAAATGAATCCTATGAAAATGCAATCAATTACAAAATCGCAGCTAGAGAATGTGTAGAAAAATTAGCTAAAAAACTGAATAAACCTTTTTTATCTAACAGCCTCTAATCTGTCTGATAATTATGGTAAAAACAAAGATATTAATCCAGTAATCTTGTAAATATGTAAGATAATATCTTACTATTCATTACCTAATAGGTATTTAAATTTATGGCGCTAGATTTTATTATCAACTTTGACAATCAGCAATCAGAAATATTTACCATGAGCGAAGATCTTCATGGAAAAATATTTAGTACATCAACCTGCTGGAAAAGTCTTAAACAATTAAAAAGAATTCGTGACTATTACACCGTTAATGTTGTGTTTAATGCTAGCAATTTGGCAATATTGATAACTGATTTAACGCAAATTATGTCACAAATTGAAAATTTTACTCCTGAACTGCAACGGATCATCATCACGCTCAAACAAAAAAATATTAAACAATTACGTGTTACTGGTGATTAACTATTTAGTTATTGAATAATGGATATCAAATACTTAGCCATACGTTTTAGTAATAAAACTTATTATGATAGGGATAACACCACTCAATGTCAGCCGAGTTTAGATTAGTGTTTATAAATCACACATGGTATCAGCAAAATGCCTGTGATATTGCCAATAAAATTTTATCATTACCCACTTATATTGCTAAAAATAACGCATACTGTTTATCTGGCTCACCATATTGGGATAATAGTAAGAGTAGATTGTTCGATGTCAGACTATTTTTGGAAGATACTCAAATTTTTATTGAAATAAGTGCTCATCCGCCTAGGATCGAAAAAGATTTAGCGCAGTTATTTACATGGATAAGAAGTCAGACTGAGATTAAAATATTAGACGACGATGGGCAAACGTCAGGGTGGTAAGTCATGATCGCATTGAATGCTAACATTATTAGCTATAAATCAATAGGAAACATTCAAATTGGTGATAACATTCTCACTTATTTGGATGAAATGTACCAACGGTTTGATGTTAAATGTCAAGAATGTGAATTGTATTCTCCACCTGGTGAGCAAAATAGATGGTGCTTCTATTCGTTAAACGATGGCACATTGACAATCACTACCACTTTTGACGGAGACATTATTGGAATAGGATGTAACCAAAATTACCAAGGCAAATATATAAATAAATATCAAAACGAGTTATATGCTGGCATTACCATGGAAGAGTTGTGCTATCTAACTAAGTTTCGAGCTATCTTACTTGGCATGCTGATTGTTGATGATGATTATGGTCTATCTTTCACACTACCTTCACCTTACGATGAAATCGCTGACAATATAAAAGACATCCCCTATGATTTAAAACTTAATGAACTTTATGTCACGGATTATTCTCAATGGAAGCCCAAAGCATATAAAAAGAAAACGCCGAAAAAACGCCGTATACCTAAACCTTATTCTTATTTTTAGTGTTAATTTAAAACATAAGCTATAAACGCCCTCTTCCTAAATTTTGTGTATTTTAAAGTTAAAGGTGACGGATGCTCAGTCAATTATTCATTTAATGCAGTTTCAATTACCTGTTTATTCATAAAACCCGTTAATTTACCTAAATCCTCCTGCATTTTTATGCTGTTAGCCAGCTAGCTACCATTCTTCTTAGTTTTTGTTCATCCATTTTAAGTTGTTGCATTAGCTCTAGTATTTGGCTTGTTCTTTTTTAAATTATTTTTAATCTTTTTAGAAAGAAATACCACAACGCTAATTAAAATAAAATTAATAACAAAATCAAAAATGAACGTACCTGCCGATGTTAATATGCTTTTTTTGTAAATGGAAAAAATAAGAAAACTAACTAATGTAATTATCCACGTTATCCTTATTATTGAAAAACATTATATATCATTCGCCCATCCCATTGATTAATTAAAATATATAAATTAAACACGCAATTAACTTAACTTGTTACTTTTTAAAAATTTTTGAAAGATTATAACGATCAGTAAGGTTAATTGTGATAGATAAAACCTATTATAATATATTTTATTGATCTGCGAAACCGATCATAATACAATAGTCAATCTTTTTAACTTAACCTTTACTTTACTTTTAATAAATTTTTATAGATAAGGAGAAAATGATGCTTGGTAGAATTTTGAACGGTTATTATTCTGATCTTGACGGAGATTATTATATTACAACGAATCCTTTAGTTAGAGATGGTATAGCTTTGCTTTATTGGATTGGGTTTACTTTAATTATTTTTGATAAATTTTTGGGACTAGATAATCCTATTAAAGTTTTTATGGCACTTTACGATATGTTTCATAATTTAGGCGGTTTACAAGGGTTTGGGATTTTGATTATTTACTTTTTCTTTACTAGCTTTATTTTTGGTTGGCTTCCAAGCATGTTTACATTAAGAATTTTAAAAATTTTAGAAAACTTATCTGGTAAATAAATAACTATTTAAATAATGAGGCTTATTTGTGTTAATTACAAGGAATAAAATAATGAAAAAAATAATTAGTTTTGTGTGTGTTAGTGTTTTAGGTTTTGTTTTGGTGGGATGTGGTGATAAAAACACAATTATTTATGATTTAAAAACAGGTAAAGCAACAGCAAGTGGTTTTGATTCTCAAGCTCCAGATTTAACTGGAGTTGGTTATATGAAAATAATGAATGAGATTAGTAAAAATTGTAATCTTGATACTGTAACACTTGCTATAAATTTAAATACTGATGGTAAATACACAACAAAAGTTTGTAAAAACGGCATTACTTACAAATTAATTAATGCTAAGTAAAAAAGAAAGGGGTTAAATAATGAAAAAAATAATTAGTTTTTTTTGTATTAGTGTTTTAAGCATGATGTTGGTTGGTTGTGGTGATGATGAGTTTGTAAAATTTGCTAAAGAAGCAATAAAAGATCAAAAAGAATGGGCTATGCTTTATGATTTTAAAAATAACAAATTCTATCAGTATCATACTTATTCAATTCGTAAAAATCAAGAACCATCTTTTATAATTGATCGTGAATTGAAAAATTGCTCAGTTTCAAAAGAAGAAATAAATAAAGTAATATTATCTGACGATTCAATTAATTTAACTTGTGATTCATACTTTGTTGGTGATTTAAAAGTAAAAGTGAAAATTGTTGGTAAAAAATCATCATATGATCAAAATATTCTTGATAATGATTTTAATTATCTATTTAACTTTAACACTAACAAAGTATATTATAAAATTTCAGGTGATACAGATGAGCAAATGAAAAAAAATGCAGAAAAAACAAAAAGTTCATGTCACTCAAAAGATAAAGAAATTTATGACGATTGCGGTCTCTTTAATTCAAGAGAGAAAATAATTGGTTTATAAGTAATAATAAAAAGAGGGGATTCCCTCTTTTTATAAAATTGTTGGGAGTTTTACCTTTTTATTTTGTATATGTTGTATATCTTCTTCTTCTTCTTTTTCAATTTTAAACTTATTTAATAAATACTCTTTTTCTTTCAAATTACATTTTTTAGTAATTTCACTTCTGCTAAAATATAAAAAATAACTTATTTTATAATAAGTTAGCTTTAATTTTTTATTTTTATTAAATAATGTAATTATGTTATTTTTTAAGGTATTAATGATGTTAAAAAAGGGTTTTGAAAGGAAAAAATGGTCGGCGAGAGAGGATTCGAACCTCCGACCCACTGGTCCCAAACCAGTTGCGCTACCAAGCTGCGCTACTCGCCGTTGGAAGCGCATAATACTGCGCTTCCTAAAAAGTGTCAATACCTACGATAAAAATTTATATCTGCTATGTCTTTATTTCGATAAAGGTGCTGGTGTTTTACCAATTCGTTGATAAAATTCAATGACAAAATTTTCGTAACGTTTATTCGCAACAGCTTCACGAATTTCAGCCATTAAACGTTGATAATAACGTAAATTGTGGATGGTATTTAGTCGTGCACCTAAAATCTCACCACACTTATCTAAATGATGAAGATATGATTTAGTATAATTTTTGCAAGTATAACAATCACAATGAGGATCAAGCGGAGTAGTGTCGTCTTTATATTTTGCATTACGAATTTTAATTACACCATTTGTGACAAATAAGTGACCATTACGTGCATTACGGGTTGGCATCACACAGTCAAACATATCAATACCTCGACGTACACCTTCAACTAAATCTTCAGGTTTACCCACGCCCATTAGGTAACGAGGTTTATCGGCTGGTAATTGTGGGCAAGTACCCTCCAAAATGCGATGCATATCAGCTTTAGGCTCTCCAACAGCTAATCCACCAACAGCATAGCCATCAAAGCCTATTTCGGTCAATCCTTTAATTGAGATATCACGTAATTCTTGATGTATTCCGCCTTGCACAATACCAAAGAGTGCATTTTTGTTGCCTAATTCATCAAAACGCTTTCGGCTACGTTTAGCCCAACGTAAAGACATTTCCATTGATTTTTTGACATAATCCCAATCAGCAGGAAACGGGGCGCATTCATCAAAAATCATCACAATATCAGAACCAAGATCATATTGAATTTCCATTGAAACCTCAGGTGATAAGAAAATCGAATCACCATTAATCGGATTACGGAAATAGACACCTTCCTCTTTGATTTTGCGGATATCACCTAAACTAAAGACTTGAAACCCTCCCGAATCGGTCAAAATTGGGCCATGCCACTGCATAAAATCATGTAAATCACCATGTTTTCGCATGATTTCTTGTCCAGGCCTTAACCATAAATGGAATGTGTTGCCTAGTAATATTTGAGCTCCAGTTGCAGTAACCTCTTCAGGGGTCATACCTTTTACCGTGCCATAAGTACCAACAGGCATAAATGCTGGTGTTTCAACGGTATATTCAACTCCACGACGATCGAATTTCATACGTCCTCGACGAGCAAGCCCATCGGTATTGTCTAGTTCAAATTTCATTTTTTTGTTAACCTCTTGCGACCAAATAAACAGTTTGGCGCGAATTATTGTTATAATACGTCACCGTATCATTAATTTTCGGTGTTAGTTTATCGTGCTAGGCATCAATAAACAATATTTGAAAGGATTTAAGACATTTGAAGCATATTAATTTATTTTTAATATCATGTTTTTCAATTAGTTTATTAGTTGGTTGTCAAAACTTCAATAATGAAGTTGCGCTAATTATTACATCAGACAAAATTAAACATTTATCTGAACAAGACATCGAGGCTATTGGAGCACAAGCGTGTGCTGACTCAGATAAACGATCTGTTATTGCTAATGAAAGTAGTTGGCTTACCCAAAAACTTGAAAAACTAACTCAAACGTTGCCTAAAAAGATTAATGATATTGAAGTAAATTACAAAGTTTATTTAAATACTGATCCTAATGCATGGGCAACAGCTAATGGTTGTATTCGCATAAACAGTGGATTAATAAAATTATTAAACGATAATGAATTACAGGCAGTTTTAGCTCATGAACAAGCTCATATTGCTCTTAAGCATGCTATAAAATCATTTAAACTAGCCCCTTATGTTGGGATAACCAATAAAGAGGTAATAGTTCTTGTTAAAGAAGATATTGCTCAACAATATGAGTTTGAAGCCGATCATTATGCCTTGGAATTATTAATGAGCAGTAATATTAACCCAATCGGGCTTGTAACTATGTTAAAAAAAATGCCGATTCATTCAAAAACAAAAACATCGCATCCATCAAATACAAAACGTATTGATCGTATTTTAGATCAATTAGGCAATAAATAAGTATTTATATAGATAAGCTTAATATAGCCATAAAGTTTGAACTTAGCTTAATTACATTGGATATTTATTTGATATTTATTAATATTTATTACTTTTCGCTGTAATAAACATAGCATCACCATAACTAAAAAATCGATAGTTTTCTTTAACAGCATGTTGGTAAGCTTTCATGGTGTTTTCATAACCAGCAAAGGCAGAAACAAGCATAATCAAAGTTGATTCAGGTAAATGAAAATTAGTTATGAGCGAATCAATGACCTTAAATTGATACCCCGGATAAATAAAAATTTGGGTATCGGCAAAAAAAGGAGCTATTTTTCCTGTGTTTTGTGCTGCACTTTCTAAAGCTCGAACAGAAGTTGTTCCCACAGCGATAACTTTTTTGTTTCGTGCTTTACATGCTAACACCGCTTCCACAACAGTTTCTGGCACTTCAGCATATTCAGAGTGCATAATATGGTTTTCAATGTTTTCAACCCTAACTGGTTGGAATGTTCCTGCTCCAACGTGTAAAGTGACAAATGCCATTTCGACGCCTTTCTGTTTTAGTTTTTCTAATAAAGGTTTATCGAAATGAAGACCAGCCGTGGGTGCAGCAACGGCTCCTGGCACTTTACTATACACTGTTTGATAAACTTCACGATCTTGTTCATTATCTGGGCGATCAATATATGGCGGTAATGGAATATGACCTATCTTATTTAAAACACTAAGCACATCGTCAGGAAATTGCAATTCAAATAAAGCATCGTGGCGTGTTAGCATGGTAACCTTAATAGGGTTATTTTCACCTAATATTAGTTCAGCACCTGCTTTGGGTGATTTTGAAGCTCTAATATGCGCTAGAGCTCGGTTATTATCTAATATTCTTTCAATTAATATTTCAATTTTTCCACCTGAAGCTTTTTTTCCATATAAGCGAGCAGGAATAACTTTAGTATTGTTGAAAATAAGTAAATCACCCGGATTGATTTTATCGATAATATCAGTAAATACATTATCTTCAACTTTACCTGTATGGCTATCAAGAGATAAAAGTCGGCATGCACTTCTGTTTTTTGAAGGATGTTTGGCAATTAGTTCTTTAGGAAGATAAAAATCAAAATCGGATAGTTGCATAATCGTGTTCCTCAAAAATGAGGCATTAGTCTAAAGCCCGGATATTGTCTAATCAAGCAATTATTTGTTGATTATTATAAAAGTTACGTTAAAATTTAAATTGTCTAAAGAAATTAGGCATTTGACATTTATATTAATATAAGGAAAAGAGTATGAATAAACATCAAAAAACATTGTTAGTTGCACTACCTCTAGTTGCAGCAATGTCACTCGCTGGTTGTAAAAATATGAGCGCAGATGACTTAACTAGTCTTGGCATGAAAAGTTTGCAAGCTGCTACTCTAAGTGATAATGATGTTAAAGCATTAAGTCAACAATCATGTGCTGAAATGGATGCTCAATCAAGAATTGCTCCAGCAAAAAGCGCTTATACTAAACGATTAAATAAAATTGCAAAAACACTTGGTAATAATCTAAACGGTACACCAATCAACTATAAAGTATACATCACAAAAGATGTTAATGCATGGGCAATGGCTAATGGTTGTGTTCGTGTATATAGTGGTCTAATGGATATGATGACTGATAACGAAATTCAAGGTGTTTTAGGTCACGAATTAGGTCACGTAGCTTTAGGTCATAGTAAAAAAGCAATGCAAGTTGCTTATGCGACTGAAATTGCACGTGATGCAGCAGCAGCATCTGGTAATGCAAAAATTGCCGCTCTATCGAAATCTAGCTTAGGCGCTTTAGCATCAGCAGTGATTAATTCTCAATTTTCACAAAAACAAGAACAAGATGCGGATAACTATTCTTTCGATTTCTTAGTTAAGAAAAAAATTAATCCAGTAGGTCTTGCAACTGCATTTGATAAATTAGGTGGCGGTGACGCTTCAATCTTAAGTAGCCATCCATCTTCAACAGATCGTGCAAACAATATTCGTAAAAAAATCGCTGAACTTAAAAAATAAGCACAGTAATTTTTAATCAAAAGCGCTATTAATGGCGCTTTTTTTATTTGTTACCAATAAAATAAAATTTGAAGACGAAGCTAAGATTTAAAAGTTTCAAGGCGATTATTGATAATACATTGATCTTTAACCATTTCAAATGAAACCAAAACCCCTTCCAAATTAATACCTAGAGTAATCAAAATGTTATCGAAAACATAATAGTAACGCATGTGCTCTTCATAGATATGATCTTTAAATCTATAATTATGATTAAACTGATTGGTTAACTCAAACGGCTGACCAATTTTAAAGTCAAAACCAAGAAAATCTAAAATTTGATTTGCTTTATCACATAAGAAAGTGTTGTCTATAACTTCATCAATTGATAATGCCTCAACATTATCCGAAATATAAAAAAAGAGAATTTGATAACCACAGACTTTTCCTATTCCTGAAATATCACCATAACCGAAGTCTTCGATAATACGATACTCATCTAAATTAAAAAAAAGATCGATATCAAGTGTGGCGAATCTTGTTATTTGATACATACCGGCTAACTTACTATTAAATTTTTAGTTTTGAATGTTACTGAAAAAAGTTATTAACTCTTTACAAAGTTGCAAGTAATTTTCTTTTTAAAATAAGTCGAAGATCATCGCCCACCATAGCAATCGATTCAAATTGAAATTGTGGTGCTAATGAAAGCTTTTGCAGATTTGGCAATATACACATATCTAACGCATTATGACCAAGTAATTTTGGTGCATAATAAATAATTAATTCATCCACTAAATCTTGTTCTATTAGAGCTCCAGCCAGATGAGCACCAGCTTCAACCCAAACCGAATTTATTTGTTTTTCGGCTAATAATGCAAACAATTTAGATAAATCTATTTGTTTACAACTAGATGATTCTATAATTAATTTGGTATTTTGTTTTGCAATAAGGTTATCTTTTTTTCGTACTACCCATGTTTCACCTGGCTGATTGAAAATATTTTCAGTACCTGTTAGCTGATCTTGACTGTCAATAATTACACGAACAGGTTGCCGGATTTTTTCTGGAAGGTAGATTTTTTTTATTTCATCAGGTAATTCGTTATATCTAACTGTTAAACTTGCATTATCAGCTTGCACAGTCGCACGAGTACTTAAAATACAGCTTGCTTGAGCTCGGAACTGTTGCACATCTTCTCTTGCCTTATTTGATGTTATCCATTTGCTTTCACCAGATGCCATGGCAATTTTACCATCTAATGAGGCGGCTAGTTTAAGTTGAATATAAGGCAAACCTGTTCGCATGAGTTTTAAAAAGCCTTTATTAATAGCTTCTGCTTGCTCAGTTAAAACGCCAATGGTGACATCTATTCCTGCTTCTTTTAAGCGTTTAATACCATTACCTGCAACATTAGGGTTAGGATCTTGCATCGCAATTACTACACGAATGATGCCAGCTTTAATAAGCGCATCAGCACAAGGAGGTGTTCGACCAAAATGACTACAAGGCTCTAATGTCACATAAGCTGTTGCGCCGATTGCCTCATCACCAGCCATTTTTAGTGCATGAACTTCGGCATGAGGCTCACCAGCTTTTTGGTGATAACCTTTGCCAATTATTTGATCATCTTTAACAATGACACAGCCAACATTAGGATTTGGTGTTGTTGTAAAACGACCAAGCTTAGCCAAATCAATGGCTTGTTGCATATAGAAGTGATCTTTATTGCAAATTGCAGTCATATTGTTGATTATTTTTGTTGTAACTTTGCAATTTCATTACTAAATTGTTCGATATCGTCAAAACTAAAATAAACCGAAGCAAAACGAATATAAGCAATTTTATCTAGATTTTTAAGTTCTTCAATCACATAGTCACCAATTAATTTTGCTGGGACTTCACGTTCACCTGTTGCTCTTAGTTTAGATTTTATACGTGTAATCGCATCTTCAATGGCATCAAAACTCACTGGGCGTTTTTCAAGAGCCCTTTTCATACCATTGCGTAATTTATCTTCATTGAATGGTTCGCGAACTTTATTGCTTTTAATGACATTAGGCATAATTAATTCAGCAACTTCAAATGTAGTAAATCTTTCATTACATTCAACACATTGCCGTCTACGACGGACTTGAAATCCTTCACCGATAAGACGTGAATCAATCACCTTTGTATCATCTGCATTACAAAAAGGACAGTGCATAAATGTATCCTTATGGCAACAAAATAATCATTACAATATCTGAAAATTTTGATTTAAACAAGGGTCTAATTGTTATGACGTTAATCATTATACTAGAAAAATAGGTATGGTTTATTCACCTTAAATGTTAGTTTTATCATCGATAGTATTAAAATACATGATGATGAAGATTCACCAAACATTCAAAAATTAGCCACCTATTTGGTGGCATAAAACACTTACCAATTTAATTTAATGAGAAAATCTCTTAATTTAGCAAAATCATCAGGCATACAATGAGAAAGCAATGTCATATCAGCTCGCTCTGCTAACTCTTTAGGCAATGGAACTGATTTACCTAAAATATCTTCAACCACTTCTTTAAATTTAGCAGGATGTGCCGTACCTAAAAATAGTCCATATTCACCCTCTTGTAACTGATCACGCAGTGCTCGATAAGCAATTGCACCATGAGGTTCAGATAAGTAACCTTTTTGATCAAGTTCACAAACAGTTTGCTTAGCAACTTCATCCGAAACAGTAGCATGACCGAGTGATTTAAGATCCCATCCCTCACGCTTATAAATCTCTTCGATACGTGGCCAGTTATTTGGTTGGCTTACATCCATTGCATTCGATAATGTTGCAATGGTTGCGTGAGGTTCCCACTTACCAGTTTCTAAATAACGAGGTACTGTATCATTGGCATTCGTTGCGGCAATAAAGCGTTTAATAGGTAATCCCATTGTTTTCGCAAGTAGACCTGCTGTTAAGTCACCAAAATTGCCACTCGGCACAGAAATAACCAGCTGTTCACGTTGAGTTGATGTGAGTTGTGCAAAAGCTTCAAAATAGTAACAGATTTGTGCTAATAATCGGCTAATATTAATTGAGTTAGCGGAGTTTAAACCGATTGTTTTTTTCAAATCTTCATCATCAAATGCTTTTTTAACTAAGGCTTGACACGCATCAAAGTCACTTTGAATAGCAATTGTATGTATATTATCACCTAAAGTACAAAATAACTTTTCTTGTAATGGACTAATTTTACCTTCTGGGTATAAAATCACGACGCGAATATTTGGTAAATGATAAAACGCATGAGCAACGGCCGCACCAGTATCGCCAGAAGTAGCAGTCAAAATAGTAATTTTTTTGTCAGCAGCAACTTGCACTAAAGCTTGCGCCATAAAGCGTCCACCAAAATCTTTAAATGCTAATGTTGGTCCATGATATAGTTCTAATGAACCAATGTCTGCTTCCACAGAAGTTACTGGAGCAGGGAATTGAAATGCATTTTTAACAAGTCTATGCATATCATCACAGCTAATCTCATCACCAATAAAAGCAGATAAGATCTTGGCACTTCGAGTAATGAAATCAAGTTTTAATAACGACTCAATTTCGGATGATGAAAATTTAGGTAATTGTTGAGGAAAGAATAAACCTTGCCCTCTTCCTAATCCTTGTTGAACTGCTTGTGCAAAGCTAACTTGCTGGGAATGATCTTTTAAGTTATATAATTTCATAATATTTTCCGGTTATCTTTATGCTGTAATATTTCACTCTTCGTAATATCAACTTGTTGAATAATAGTTGGCAATTTTGTTATATTTAACTCTACTTTTTATAGTAAACATTAAATAACTCTTGTTCCTTGAGTATCAATTTTACAAATATGAGTAAAACCTTCATCATTTTGCAAATAATATTTTTTAAGTAATAATTCAATTTGCTGAGCTGTTTCAAGTTTATCTGCAATCACAAATATTGTTGGCCCTGAACCTGAAATACCCGATGACAAAGCACCAAGTTGCTTAACCCGTTTTTGAGTTTCATCAAAATTAGGTAATAATTGTTTACGATAAGGCTCAGCAATATTATCAAAAAGCATTGTGGCAGCCAGCTTAGGTTGTTTGGTATAACAAGCATGCAAAAATCCCCCCACATAGCGACCATGTGCTACACAATCAGACCTTTGATATTGAGCAGGTAAAATTGCACGTGCTTCAGCCGTTGATACCTTTATTCCTGGATAAGCCATCACCCAATACCAATCATCAAAATGCGGAATCGACTCACTAATAATACCCATCTCATTAAGAATAAGTTGCATCCCACCTAAATAGCATGGCGCAACATTATCATAATGCACACTGCCCGAAATACGACCTTCAAGTTCTCCCATCATGGATAACATTTCAAATTCATTAAAAGGTTTATCAAAAAACTCATTTAATGCAACCAATGCACCAACTACTGAGCACGCACTTGAACCTAAACCAGAGCCAATTGGCATATTTTTTTCAAGAGTCATACTAACAGGTAAAGTTTTCCCCATTGCTTGACAAAATCGCTGCCAACATTGAAATACAATATTACATTTTGGATCACGTGGTAGCTTTTTGACAAATTGACCTTTGCTAGTAAGGGAAAATTCGTTAGCAGATTTAACAGTAATACAGTCACCAAGCATAGCGCCACTAATCGGGCTAATTGCTGCGCCCAATATATCAAAACCAACGCTAATATTAGCCATTGATGCAGGCGCATAAACAGTTAAAGATTTATGACTCATTTAACCTCCGATTTTACCTGATGTTGTACGTAAAATATCAGCAAAAACACCTGCTGCAGTAACATCATTACCAGCACCATAACCACGTAATACAAGAGGAATAGGTTGATAATAACGAGTATAAAAAGCTAAGGCATTTTCGCCATTTTTGACTTTATAAAGAGGATCTTCGCTATCGACAGCTTCAATTCTAACACTGCATTGATGGTTTTCTATGCTACCCACATAACGTAGAACTTTACCTTCTTTTGCTGCTTGTTCAGATTTTGCTTTAAACTGTGCATCTAACTGCGGTAATTTGGTCATGAAATCATCAATGCTACCTTGTGCATATTCAGGAGGTAATACGGATTCGACATTGATTTGATCCAATTCTAATTGTAAACCTGATTCTCTAGCTAAAATAAGTAACTTTCTAGCTACATCGGTTCCAGATAGATCGTCTCGAGGATCAGGTTCAGTAAAACCTTTCTCTTTAGCCAATTTAGTTGCTTCAGACAGTGACATGCCTTCGTCAAGTTTACCAAATATAAAAGAAAGCGATCCAGATAGAATTCCCGAAAACTTGATTAACTCATCACCTGCATTAAGTAGATTTTGAAGATTTTCAATTACCGGTAACCCAGCCCCTACATTGGTATCATATTGGAATTTACGCTTATTTTTTGCAGCTTCTTGGCGTAAGCGTAAATAGTAGGCCATTGAGCTAGTATTTGCTTTTTTATTTGGTGTAACGACATGAAAGCCATTAGCTAAAAAATCAGCGTATTTGTCAGACACTTCGCTACTAGAAGTACAATCAACGAGAATCGGATTAAGTAGTCGATTAGACTCAGCAAACTCAATAATACTATCCAATGAATATTTAGTATCACTCTGTTTGATTTGATCACGCCAATTACTAAGATCAATACCGTCTCTATTGGTTATGCTGTGTTTAGAGTTAAACAAACCACATACTCGCAAATCAATCTGTTTGTTTTTAAGCCATTTCTGTTGACGTCCAATTTGGTCGACAAGCGCACCACCGACCCCACCAACACCAATAACAAAGACATCAAGCATTTTATCAGTACCAAATAACATCTGATGCGCAACACGAACGCCCATTACAGCAACATCATTATCAACTACAACTGAAATTGAGCGTTCAGATGAACCTTGTGCTATAGCAACAATATTAATATTAGCTCTGGCTAATGCTGTAAAGAAATTAGCTGATAAACCACGTAAGGTACGCATGCCATCGCCTACTACAGAGATAATAGCAAGCCTTTCAATCACCTCGATCGGTTCAAGTAATCCATCTTTTAATTCTAAGAAAAATTCATCACTTAAAGCTTCTTCTGCACGATAAAGTTCTGTTTGTGGCACACAAAAACTAATGCTGTATTCAGATGATGATTGAGTAATAAGTACAACTGAAATGCCAGCATAAGACATCGCAGAAAAAACACGTGCCGACATACCAACCATACCTTTTAATCCAGGACCTGAAACATTGATCATTGCCATGTTATTTAAATTGGTAATACCTTTTACAGGTGTGGTTGAGTCAACAATATTAGCACCAATTAATGTGCCTGGCGCATCAGGATTATTTGTATTTTTGATTAAACAAGGAATCTGAAATTGGGCAATAGGTAAAATAGTTCTTGGATGAAGTACTTTTGCTCCAAAATATGAAAGTTCCATCGCCTCTTGATAAGACATTGTTTTTAGTAATTTGGCATCTGGTACAATACGGGGATCACAAGTATAAACTCCATCAACATCGGTCCATATTTCACAGCTATTTGCTCTTAAACAAGCTGCTAATACGGCAGCAGAATAATCAGAACCATTTCGTCCAAGCACAACTAATTCACCTTTTTCATTACCAGCGGTAAAACCGGGCATTAGAATAAAATTGTCTTGTGGAATGTGCATTTCAGCAATTCGATGAGTCGATTCAGGTATATTAACAGTCGATTCTAAATAACCACCTTCTGCAATAAGCATAGCAACAGGATCTATTACCGTGATCGTATGGCCTCTTGCTTTGAGAAGTTCTTGCATAATAGCAATTGATAGCTTTTCTCCACGACAAATAATTGATGCATTGATACTATCAGGACATTGACCGAGTAAACGGATACCTTCAAGTAATTGCTTAACATGCTTTAATTCATTAAGAGCAAAATGCTTCATCTCTTCATAAGCAAAATTAGGGTGAGCTTTTGCAAGACCTGCTAATAGATCTGCAAATATCTTTTCAGCATCATAAATGTTACTTTTGATATCTTGCCCAGCAACCGTTTTTTCAACCATGGCTACTAAATGGTTGGTAATTTTAGCAGGTGCCGATAAAACAGTGGCGGTTTGCTCTTGTTTAGCATTATTTTCAATAATTTCTGCAACTCGCAAAAAGCGTTCTGCGTTAGCAACAGATGTTCCTCCAAATTTTAAAACTTTCATATCACACCTTACTTATTATCTTAGTTTATGCCCATTACTATCTATAATTATAGTTTTTAGAACTTATTTATAGGTATTAAAAATCTTGTAGTCTTATCATGCTAATTCTGTTTTTAATTTTTTTGCACAGGTTAACTACTTTATTTCCATGCAAAATAAAAAACCCGCCTTTAGGGGGCGGGTTTTTTAATATTTATTGAAAAAATCAACCCGCCCTAGATAGCATAATAGTACCTAAGGTGCTAATAATTCCTGTCATACTAACTAAAATTATCATGATTTTCCCTAAAAAATATTTAATTAAACTAAAAACAAAACAGCCCAACATTTTCATGTCAGGCTGTAATTTTAAAAAACCTTTTTGCTATTTTCGTATTCATTAACAACTTTATTCAATGCTTGATATATGCACTTTTCATCTTGTTTTTTTAATGCTTCATCTAAAATATTAAGATACGATAACATTAGCTTTTGATTATCTTCGGCAAATTGCGGCGATACTTCTTGATCTTCATATAACATAACATACGTACGAGCAAATCCAAAAATCAAAAAATAAACCGATGCATTTTTTGGATCTTCTTGAATTAATGCTCTCATTGCCTTTCTTAACTTTACATAACTATCAGTACCAGGCAAACTTGTCGCAAATGTTTTCGTTACTTCAGAAAATGTCATTGCCATAAACCTCAATCAAAATCACAAGAAGAAAGAATAACAACCCATTAGCATAAGTGCAAGTCTATTTTGTTTGCCAAACAAATTTTTTTAATTTTCGCTAAAAATCAGCAAAAAACTTAATAATGGAAGTTATATTATTTAGCCTCTTTACAAACAGACAATCCTGCCGATGCTTGTGCAACAGGCATTATTTCAATTGAGTTAACATTAAAATGATTTGGTGTATTAATTAACCAAGAGACAGTATTAGCTATATCTTCGGGAGTAATAAATTCAACACCTTGATAAACCTGTGCGGCTTTCTGGTTATCGCCATGAAAGCGAACATTTGAAAACTCTGTACCACCACATAATCCCGGTTCGATATTAGTAACTCTAACCTTTTTCCCTAATAAATCGGTACGCAAATTAGCACTAAATTGTTTAACAAAAGCTTTAGATGCACCATAAACATTTCCGCCTTTATAAGCATAAGTACCAGCCACAGATCCAAGATTAATAATATAACCAAAATTGCGCTCAACCATTTCTGGTAAAATTTGTCGAGTTAGGTTTACTAGCCCAATAATGTTAGTTTCAATCATTGTTTCCCAATCGTTATAATCTGCTTCATAAGCAGGTTCTAAACCTAATGCTAGACCTGCATTATTTATTAAAATATCTATGGGCTTAAATTCATTTGGTAGTTGCAATAAAATAGTATTTACTGCATCTTTTTTAGTTATATCTAATGGTAATGAAAGAAAATTAGCACCTAAGTCATCTGCAAGGTTTTGTAGTTTATCTGCACGTCTAGCTACGCCTACAACTTTATAACCATCTGCTATAAGTTTACGGCAAATAGCTTGCCCAAAACCAGAGGATGCACCAGTAACCAAAGCTATATTCATATTAAATCCCCTTATAAACTAAGTTAAAACTGGAGTATATTTCGATAAACGACTATATGCATAAACAAAAAGTAGTACATAAAAATATACTGAAACACATAGTTACCTGAAAGTTTTTTACAAAAAACTATCTAATATCTATAAAAAACCCGCTAATTAAGCGGGTTGATATTTAATACTTCATTTAGCAGGTTCTTCTGCTGGTTCTTCATCTTTTAGCGGAACAATCAAGGTATCAATATGTGTATTATTGATAAGTTGACGAGCAGAAGACATCAACTTACTCCAAAAGTCTTGATGATGACCACACACGACAAGATCAGCGCCATATTCATGAATTGCTTCGATTAATACTTGGTCAAATTCACCATTCCCAGAAAGAGTATGAGCTATAGGATATCCCGCATCATTGGCTAGTTTATTTAATGCAATATGCGCATCTTCAGTAATTCGGTCTTTCATATCATTCATATTAATATCAACTAAACCAGTATAAAGATCCGAATAATTAATACCAACATGAATCAAAGATATTTGAGCATTATATGGCCTAGCCATAGAAACTGCTTTTTCGACAAGAACTTCACTTTCAGGTGATAAATCTACTGCAACTAATATGTGTTTATAAGCCATGATACATTACTCCTTCCAATTTAACGGTCAGATAAAACTACAAAATTGATACTCTCTTTTTACTACTAAATCAATTTTTGAGCAAGCCAAAAAAGTGACCCAGATAACAAAATTGAAATTGGAAGTGTTAAAATCCAAGTTAATGCAATATTTTTAATGGTCTTACTTTGAACGCCACCACCATCAACAATCATTGTACCTGCCACAGATGAAGAAAGAACTTGAGTTGTTGAAACAGGCATACCAGTATAACTTGCAATCCCAATTGATAAAGCCGTAGTGATTTGTGCCGACACGCCTTGTGCGTAAGTCATCCCTTTTTTACCAATTTTTTCACCAATAGTAATAGCTACACGACGCCATCCTATCATTGTTCCAATTGCTAGCGCTGAAGCTACCGAAATAATGATCCAAATCGGCGCATATTCAACAGTTTTAAGTAAATCGTTATTCAAAGATTTCAGATATTGTTTTTCCTCTGCTGTTACATTAGCTTGTTTAGCAACATGCGAAACAGTATCCGATAAACATAATAATATGCGTCTAGCTTGTGAACGTTGTTCAACAGTGAGTGATTCATAATTATTCATTTTATTAAATAAATTATGAGCAATACCCAGTGTGATAAATGAATGTGAATAGTCACAATGATACTTATTCAAATCGCCTTCTGGAATACTTGTGTCTAATGCAGGTTGTTTACCTATTATCGTAGTTAGATCATCATTGTGAGTAACAAAGTACTCCTGAATATTATCAATAGCATTACGAGTGTTAGTAATATCATAGGTAGACGCATTCATATTAACAATAAAGCCAGCAGGAGCGATACCCATCAATACTAACATTAATAAACCAATACCTTTTTGTCCATCATTAGCACCATGAGAAAAACTCACACCTGCAGCAGAAATAATAAGCATTATTCGGATCCAAAAAGGTGGCTTTTTCTTACCATAAAGTTTTTCTCGCTGCTCTGGAGTCATAAAGATGCGTTCTCTTTTTTTACTACTCTTTTTACTTTGCCCTTTACGTGTCCAATACTTACGCAGACAAAAAATCATTAACCCAGCAATAACAAGACCAACTATTGGTGAAACAATCAAGGATAAAAAGATTTGAATCATCTTAGGAATATTAAGCGCATCAATAATTGATGTATCCATAACCAATGCATTTGCAAGTGCTACGCCAATAATAGAACCAATTAAAGTATGTGAACTTGATGCAGGAATACCAACAAACCAAGTACCTAAATTCCAAATGATTGCTGCAAATAAAATAGAAAATACCATAGCAAGCCCATGAGTAGAGCTTACATTAAGTAATAAATCAGTTGGTAACAAATGCACAATGGCATAAGCCACACTAAGCCCACCAAGTAGTACGCCAAAGAAATTAAATACTCCGGCCATAAAAACGGCAAGTTGTTCTTTCAATGCCCTTGTATAAATAACAGTGGCAACAGCATTAGCAGTATCATGAAATCCATTAATAGCCTCATAAAAGAGTACAAAAAGTAAAGCTAAGACTAATAATATAATGGTTGAAAATTCTAAATCAGCAAATAGATGAAACATAATATATCTTTCTGTTGTTAATTAGCGCCACTATTATCCTTGAGAATAAGCTAATGAGCAAAACAATTTTTTACATTTTTCGTTTAGCATAACGTGCCGCCAAAAAAGCACAAATCATTAATTGGATTTGATGAAAGATCATTAAAGGTAGGATCAAAATACCCATCATCGACATGGGGAAGATAACACTTGCCATTGGAATACCACTTGCTAGGCTCTTTTTTGAACCACAAAATACAATTGTGATTTCATCTTGTTTGCTAAAACCAAAAAATCTTGCACTATAAGTGGTAATAAATAAAACTATAACTAACAGAATAATTGAGAAAAATATAATATTTAACAAAGATAAAAAACCGACTTGCGACCATATACCATTAACAACTGCATCACTAAACGCTACATAAACCACTAATAAAATCGACAAACGATCTGTTTTAGAAATAATATTTTTATACTTATCTACCCATTGACCAATAAAACGTCTAGATAAATGCCCGACAACAAATGGCAACATCAGTTTCAGCATAATAGAGGTAATGGCATCAATTATGTTCATTGATGCCGAGGTTTGAGTATGTATTAACAATCCAACTAAAAGCGGGGTAATAAACACCCCCAATAACGTTGATGCTGAGGCACTGCAAATAGCTGCTGCCACATTACCTTTAGCTATTGAAGTAAATGCTATTGCAGACTGCACTGTTGCTGGTAAAACACAAAGATAAACAAAACCTAAATAAATATCATGTGATAAAAAAGTGGGCACTAATAACTGCATCATCATGCCTAAAACTGGGAATATTACAAATGTAGTTGTAAATATTAACAAATGTAATCGCCAATTTTTTATACCAGAGACAATTGCTTGAAAAGAAAGTTTTGCGCCATGCATAAAAAATAGCAAGCCAATAGCAAAAGTTGTAAGGTATTCAAAAACCGTTTTAGCCTGTCCTTCACAAGGAAAAAAGCTAGCTGTAATCACAACACAAATTAGAATCAATAAGAATGAATCAATCTTAACACGTTGAAATATATTCATGATTTTTAATATCTTTGATTAACAAGAATAAAAAAATCGCCACAAAAGTGGCGATATACAAGAAAGATAAAATTTATTCTAAGAAACTACGAAGCACATCAGATCGACTTGGATGACGTAATTTTCTCAGCGCCTTAGCCTCAATTTGACGAATACGTTCACGAGTTACATCAAATTGCTTACCAACTTCTTCTAGCGTATGATCTGTATTCATATCAATACCAAATCGCATACGTAACACTTTCGCTTCTCTAGGCGTTAATCCTGATAAAATATCGCGAGTTGCGCTACGTAAACTCTCAGAAGTCGCCGCATCTAGCGGTTGCTCAAGAGCTGTATCTTCAATAAAATCACCTAAATGCGAATCCTCGTCATCACCAACTGGTGTTTCCATCGAAATTGGCTCTTTAGCAATTTTAAGCACTTTACGAATTTTATCTTCAGGCATTTGCATGCGTTCAGATAACTCTTCAGGTGTTGGTTCACGACCGATTTCCTGTAACATTTGACGAGAAATACGATTTAACTTATTAATTGTTTCAATCATATGTACCGGAATACGAATTGTCCTTGCTTGGTCAGCTATAGAACGAGTAATCGCTTGTCTTATCCACCAAGTTGCATAAGTTGAGAATTTATAACCACGACGATATTCAAATTTATCAACTGCTTTCATCAAGCCAATATTACCTTCTTGGATAAGATCTAAGAATTGTAATCCTCGGTTGGTGTATTTTTTCGCAATAGAAATAACTAGTCGTAAGTTAGCTTCTACCATTTCTTTCTTAGCTCGACGTGCTTTAGCTTCGCCAATAGACATACGTCGATTAATATCTTTGATTTGCTCAATAGAAAGACTTGTTTCAGTTTCAATTTGTTGTAACAAATCAACTTGAGCAGCAATTTGAGTTTCAAAATCTTTTAAATTATCCGCAAACGCACCTTTCGATGATAAAGCTTTCTTAAACCAATCCATGCTATTTTCATTGCCAGTAAAATAAGTCATAAATAGTTTTTTCGGCATTTTGCATTTTTCAACACAAATCCTCATAATAACACGTTCATGAGTTCTAACACGCTCCATCATGCTTCTCATGTTATTAACAAGAATATCAAACTGCTTAGCAACTAAACGGAATTGTTTAAATATTTCTGATAGATTTTCGATCTCTTTTTGTGCTTTTTTATGAGCACGGCCATATTTTTTAATAGCATCAGACGTTTTATCATGTTGCTCTTTTAATTCGGCAAATTTAGCTTTAGCAACCTCGGGATCGATAGAAACATCATCATCAGTCGATGCCTCGTTTTCATCATCCTCACTATCATCATCGCTATCATCGATTTCAATTTCGGTTTCACTAACGTCTAAATCTTCAGGTAACTCTTCAACAACTTCTTCAGCATTTGGATCAACAAAACCTGTAATTAAATCAGATAAACGAACTTGTCCACTTTCGATTAAATTATATTGCTCTAAAAGATAAGTTATAGCTTCTGGATATTCGGATACCGAAGTTTGAACTTGATTAATACCATCTTCAATACGCTTAGCAATATCGATTTCGCCTTCACGCGTTAACAGTTCAACCGCTCCCATTTCACGCATATACATACGAACAGGATCAGTTGTTCTACCAATTTCTGACTCAACATTAGATAATACTAATGCTGTTGCAGCTTCAACAGCTTCTTCATCAGGGACATTATCTGAAAGTAATAACTCATCAGAATCAGGGGCTTCTTCAAGAACTTGAATCCCCATATCATTAATCATTTGGATAATATCTTCAATCTGATCTGAATCAATAATCTCTTCAGGCAAGTGATCGTTGACATCAGCATAGGTCAGGTATCCTAGCTCCTTACCTCGAATGATTAGGAGTTTTAACTGTGATTGAGAATTTTGCTCCATAAAGGTATCCATTTTAGTTATTTGGTCATTTATATTATGCATGTAGAACAATATCTGGAATCTACACGTACTCTATATATTTAGTCTTTTTTTGATAAAACAAGTATTAAAGTCGCCAATTCTTTTTTCTCTGCGGTGCTTAAGCCGGAGACTCTCTCTTTTGCGATTAGTTCATCTTGCCTTTGGGCGAGTATATTATCATATAACTCTTTTAAAGTATGTGAAAAAATTGAGCCTATTTCGCCATCTTGATAATGACACTCCCAGGTGGATAAACGATTCAACTGCTTATAAAACGGTCTATCCATACACTCTATTAATATTTGTGCAGTAGTTATATTGGGATAACGTTGACATAGTTCAAGTAATTCAACAAAAATCTCGATCCCGGCCATTTTAACCTGGCGAATCACATTTATATCGGAAACTTGCTCAGCAAGATTAGGATATTGAAGTAATAAACCAATTAAAACTCGCATCGTTGTTAATTTCATTTGTGATGTAGGCGCTTTTTCATTTGCCTTTTCATCACGTTGGGAACGATTTTCTTGAATTAATTGTTCTAATTGAGATACATCAAGTAAACCTAAATAATTACCGAGCTTCTGCAGTAAATTTAATCTAAAGGCTTTTGCCTTAATTTGATCAAGTAGCGGTAAAGCTAGCGAACTCAATTTTGCTTTTCCTTCAGCCGTTTTTAAATCAACCTGTTTCAAAAGTTCATCAAATAAAAATTTCGACAAATTTGAAGATTCATTTAAATATTTTTCAAAATTATCCTTACCGACTTTACGCACAAAACTATCAGGATCTTCATCTTGAGGCAAAAAAGCAAAAGTTATTTTCTTACCATCGATTAAGCAAGGTAATAAAACATTAAGTGCCCGCCAAGCAGCGCTTCGTCCAGCATTATCGCCGTCATAACAAAATATTACCGAATCTGTTGCTCTAAATAATAATTTAATATGCTCCTCTGATGTAGCCGTACCTAAAGCAGCAACAGCATAATCAATGCCATATTGAGCAAGCGAAACCACATCCATATAGCCTTCAACCACCATCAGTTGCTGAGGATTACGATTGACTTCTAGCGTTTCATAAAGTCCGTAAAGTTGAAAGCCTTTATGAAAAATGGGGGTTTCTGGTGAATTAATATATTTTGCAGAATCATTAATGATAGTTCGTCCACCAAACGCGATAACATTGCCTTGTCTATCGCGAATAGGAAACATGATTCTTCCACGAAAACGGTCATATTGATTACCCCTATCGTGGCTGACTTGCATGCCGGCTTGTTCATAAAGTGCTTCTTCAGCTTTTGTTTTAACCACATTTTGTGAAGTTAAACGCCACTCATTAGGCGCAAAACCAATTCTATACCGTGCTATAATTTCTGCATTGAGTCCCCGTTGCTCAAGATATTTTTGAGCATCAGTAGATGTAGATAATGCTAATTGTTGCTGATAAAAATCAGTGATTTTGCCCATCAAAGTATATAGATCTCGACGTACATTTCTAGATTCAATGTGCTTTGATTGATCAATTTGATTTTTATCGTTATCAATATAAGGGACACGAATCCCTTGCAAGCTAGCTAACTCCTCAATAGCTTCAGGAAAAGATAACCGCTCATATTGCATTAGAAAATTAACAACAGATCCTGATGCGCCACATCCAAAACAATAAAAGATCTGTTTTTTTTCATTAAGAGAAAACGAAGCTGTTTTTTCATCATGAAAAGGGCAACAACCAAAATAATTATTCCCCTTTTTTTTCATTTTAACGCGTTTACCAATCACATCAAGAATGTTAGTTCGAGCAGTTAAATCCAAGATGAAATCGCGAGGAATAAGACCTTTCATGATAAAACTTTAACCAGTTATGGTGTTATAAAAAGACAACAAGCCGTATCAAAATACGGCTTGTTAGAATTCTTTATATCAAAAAGATAATAAATTGATTTTTAATATCAATTTTAGTTTTCAGTATAAATAATCTTAAAATATTAATATAAGCGAGTACGACGAGCGTTTTCTCTTTCTAATTTTTTAGCATGGCGTTTAACAGCTGCTGCTTTAGCTCGTTTACGAATAGTAGTTGGTTTTTCGTAAAATTCACGATTACGAACTTCAGCTAAAACTCCTGCTTTTTCACAAGAACGTTTGAAACGACGTAACGCTACATCGAAAGGTTCATTTTCACGTACTTTAATTACTGGCATGTGCCTCTCACCTCAAATTTGTTTAATATCACAAGGGATTAAAATTAGTGCGCAATTTTACCCTCAATCGATATATGTTGTAAAGTAAAAAATAGAATTATTACAAGATAACAAATTAATTTGCTAATCAGCATATAGAGTCAGATAATAAATCAAATCTAATTGAGAATAAACAGGAGTATTTCATGCCATCATTAATTACTGGTCAATATCCAAAGCGCCGCCTACGCCGTAATCGTGCCCATGACTTTAGTCGTCGTATGGTTGCAGAACATAGTTTGACGGCCAACGATCTAATTTATCCGGTTTTTATTGTTGAAGGAAATAATATTACTGAATCAATTACCTCGATGCCAAACGTTAATCGAATGAGTATTGACGTATTGTTAAAAGAAGCGGAACAAGTAGCTAAATTAGGAATTCCTGTTCTTTCACTATTTCCCGCTATTGAACCATCAAAAAAATCTTCATTAGCACAAGAAGCATATAACGAAAATGGGTTAGTACCAAAAGCTGTTCGAGCATTAAAAAAAGAAATTCCAGAGCTCGGTGTACTAACTGATGTCGCACTTGATCCATATACCACGCATGGACAAGATGGCATTATTGATGAACAAGGGTATGTACAAAATGATATCTCTGTTGAAACGCTTGTTAAACAAGCATTAATGCAAGCTCAAGCAGGTGTGGATATTATCGCACCAAGTGACATGATGGATGGACGCATTGGAGCAATACGTAACGAACTTGAAAAGCACGGTTTTTTTAACACACAAATTATGGCTTATTCCGCAAAATACGCATCAAGTTTTTATGGACCTTTTCGTGATGCTGTCGGCTCTGCGAAAAATATTAAAGGTGGTAATAAAAAAACTTATCAACTCGATCCTGCTAATAGTAATGAAGCATTACAAGAAATCTATCAAGATTTAAGTGAAGGTGCAGATATGGTCATGGTTAAACCTGGTATGCCTTATCTTGATATCGTTCGAAGAGTTAAAGACACCTTTGCTGTCCCAACTTTTGCTTATCAAGTTTCTGGCGAATATGCTATGTTAACAGCGGCAATTCAAAATGGTTGGTTAGATGAAAAATCAGCAATTATGGAATCTTTACTTTGCTTTAAACGTGCTGGTGCCGATGGAATATTAACCTATTTTGCCAAACAAGTAGCCGAATGGTTGCATCAACAAAAATAATATTTTTTGAAATACTGCTCTTTTCAAATTGGAAGGAGCATTTAATTACCTATCTAGTATCTCATATTCATCAAATCACATTATTAATCATATTATTTAATAGCACTTTTACACTTCTTTTTAATTCACCAGTATAAGAAATTTATAGATAAACATTAATTATCATATTTATACTTGGACAATTATTGTACTTTACTAGAAAATGTAAAAAAGTTTCAGGAAAGCTATATGTTTATGTAAAAATCTGATAATATTTACGGGG
The DNA here is from genome assembly GCF_046635645.1 of Gilliamella sp. BG2. NCBI lineage: Bacteria > Pseudomonadati > Pseudomonadota > Gammaproteobacteria > Orbales > Orbaceae > Gilliamella > Gilliamella sp. BG2. The sequence goes on along the minus strand of NZ_JBIDFF010000017.1, from coordinate 11,212 downwards.
ATAAGTGATAAGGGAATAAAAAATGATTTATGAACTCGTACCAAACGAATTACATGATGAATTTAAAGCTTTTCATCATGACCTAGAAGAAATAACATCGCAACATGTGCAATCTTGTCCCTTCTGTAAAAAAACTGAATTCTATATAATTCGTTCAAAACCTAATAAAACATATCGTTGTAAAGACTGTCATAAATATTTTACCGTTTCAACCAATACTCCTTTCTATCGTTTAATGCCCTATAATTGGTTAGAGTTTATTTTTACCAACCGAATAAATAAAATGGGCTATAAAGAAATTGCGGACCGACTCGAAACATCGCTCGAAAAAGTTATACGACGAGATCGAGCTATTATTAACTATCTTCAAAGCTATTATCCATCATTACATAACTGGTATACACATCAAAAACAAACAAAACTAATGCCATCTTTAGTGGAACAATACAATACCATTAAAGATAAAGTAACTGCCTTATTGAATGAACAAAATCCAACTTGTAAACACTGCGGTTCTAACGAAACAACCAAAATTGGTTCTCGCACTTGCTATCGCTGCAAACGGTGTCGACATAGCTTTAGTCTTTTAAGCAACACTAGTTTAAACCGTATACCCAAACCTGAATTGTGGTTACAATTCATTGAGTTACTTGTTTCTGGGGCTAATAACTCACAAATAGGAAAAGCTTTAAATTTACACAATGATACAGTACGTAAATGGCGCTCTGCTTGGTACTATATGATGAAAGATTGGCAATGTGAAGCACTTGCAGTATGGTGCAAAAATAAATAAGAAAACAGGATAAAAGGAAAATAGAACTATGAGAAAAAATAATTTATTTTTATATATGTGCATAATTAGCAGTACATTACTAATTAATGGTTGCGATGATAAAAAAACATCTGACAAAAAATCCTTACCACAACTACCAACAGCAGTTATTAATAGCTACCTTTTCCATACTGAGCCAGAGCTCTTACCATTTAGTAAAATGATTAAACAACAGCATATTCAAGGCTCATCAACTAAGATAATTAACTACAATGACAAAGGCTTTGTAGCTAATTATGATTTAGAAGGGCTACATGGCGAAATTAACTACGACACAGCTAAATATAGCTACGGCATGGGCGATACCAGAAACGTTTACGATATTACTTTTGATTCTTCACAAAATATACTAGGCATGAAAAACAATGAAAATGATATCGTCGCAAGTTCAGAGTTCGATGAACAAGATCGTTTAGTTGAAACAACTCTATCGCATTTTGCAGAAAATAATATCATTTTTAACAGCAAAATTATTTATGACAACAATCGTGTAGAACTCGTGTTATATAATGCCTATATTCCTGTAGATGAAAAAACAAAATTCCCTGTGTTGGCTCAAGAAAAAGAATTTGTATATAACGCAAACAATCAATTAGAAAAAACTATTATCAAAACCTTTAAATTATCATCAAATGGAGACATCATCATTAATGATAAAAACGAACAAGAGGTAGAACTAATAGAAACTTGTACTTATTCAGATTATAATCCAAACAGTGATTGGACTAAAGCTGTGTGTATTACAACAGGTGACGAATCAAAAACAGTTAATCTAACAAGAACAATTCAATATAATTAGTCATTGCCATATTCATCATATTCGCGGCAAAGTATAATTGTATCCTCAATTAAGCGTCTAGCAATGGTGCCATACTCAGGAATTTTAGGTAACTCTGTATAATGGTACCAATTTGCTTCAATGAGTTCGTTTTTATCTACCACTATTTCACCGCTATCATAATCAGCTAAATAAGCCATCATTAATGAATTTGGAAATGGCCAAGGTTGCGAACCAACATAACGAATATTTTTAATTTTTATTTTTGATTCTTCAAATACTTCTCGTTCAACGGCTGTTTCCATTGTTTCACCGATTTCAGTAAAACCAGCTAAAACGGTATATAAGTTATCTTGATTATGCCTAACATGTTTTGCTAATAAAATTTTATTATTATGACGAATAGCCACAATAATAGATGGTGAAATTTGTGGATAATAGCGCTCTTTGCAGTGATCGCATAGACAACACCATTCCGTGCTACTGATATACATCTCATGCCCACAATATCCACAATATTTGTGGGAACGATAAAACTCAGAAAGTTGCACAGCCCGACCAGCTAAATTAAATAATGATTGATCTGTTCTATCAAGTAATGAACGAACTGAACTCATCGCATTTTTCATTTCATCACAAATCAGCCAAGCTGTTTGCCCATTCCATTCACCTATTGGTTGAGCAATTTTATTGGTAAAACCAAATTCATCAGCACACCCAACAGGAACTTCACCATTAGGCAGCCATAATCGTCCATTAGCACTTACAAACCAATAACCGTTTTCATTACCTATTAAATTAAATTGTTGCTGTATATTCATATTATTAACACCAAAGATAAAAACAAAAAAGGAGGATTACTCCTCCTTTTAATCGATACTATTTCTTTTTCTTCTCGTGAAGTCCCTTTTTCTCAAGTTCCCAGTAAATAATTCGTTGCTGAGCAATTGTGAATAAGTTACTGACGATATAATATAAAACCAAGCCTGATGGGAACCATAAGAAGAACAACGTAAAAATTAATGGCATATAAGTCATTAATTTTTGTTGTAGTGGATCGGTAACAGGTGTTGGTGACATTTTCTGAATTAAAAACATACTGACACCCATTAATAAAGGCAAAATATAGTACGGATCTTGCGCTGATAAATCATAAATCCAAAGCGCAAATGGCGCATGTCGTAGTTCAACTGTACTACTTAACATATAGAACAACGATAAAAAAATCGGCATTTGGATAATTAATGGCAGACAACCACCTAATGGATTCACTTTTTCTTGCTTGTAAAGCGCCATTGTTTCTACACTAATTTTTTGCCTATTATCGCCATAACGCTCTTTTAAAGCTTGTATGCGAGGCTGTAACAACTTCATTTTTGCCATTGAACGATACTGAGCACGAGTTAATGGGAATAAAATACCTCGAACAATAAATGTGATAACAATAATTGAGAAGCCCCAGTTACCAACAAAACTCTGAATAGACTCCAACAAATCAAACAACGATTGTGATAAAAACCATAACCATCCATAGTCAACAACTAAATCAAGATGATCGGCTGTTTCTTTCAATTGGCTTTGAATTTCTGGTCCTAACCATAATTTTGCACCAATAATTTGTGAACTCCCCGCAGGAATAACTGCTGATTCACTTTTGAAACCAATTGTTGCTTGAGAATTATTAGCCGTTGCACGAGAATAAAATAGATTATTTTTATCCTGTGCGGGTACCCATGCGGAAACAAAATAGTGTTGCAACATCGCAATCCAACCCGTTTGAGTCTCAACCGATAAAGCTTTATCTTTGATAGCATCAAAACTGTATTTACTATAATTAGAACTAGAACTAGAGTAAGCTGTACCACGGAATGCGCTTTGTCCTAATCCATTACCACCTTCGGTTGGAATATCATCAGGTAATTTAATTGTTTGTTTTAATTGACCATACATGGCAACATCAACAGGTGCACTGCTTTGGTTATTAATATCATACTGAACATCAATAGAATAACTACCACGGTGTAATATATAGTATTTAGTATAACTTACACCATTAACTTGATAAGTAAGAGGAACACGCAATTCATCTTGCCCATCAGCTAAAACATATTCTGACTTTTCAGTTTGATAGACTGGACGTTTTGATCCTTGATTTGCATTATCAGGACCATCCTTACCTGTTAATCCGCTTTCAGCAACATAAACAAAATCTGGACGAGATGTTAATAATTGGAAAGGCGTACCAGAATGAAGCGTTTGCTCATATTTCAATAATTGTGCAGCCTGAACATCCCCACCATAAGTATTAATAGTGAGTGACAGCACATCTGATTTTACAGTAATTGTTTTACCTACTGCGCCAGCTATTGAGCCATCATCACTTTGTTGTGTTAATTGGTTTTCGATCGGGGGTTTAGGTGTGTGATCTTCTTCCCACGCTTTCCAAATAAAAAAAGATACAAAAAGTAAAGCAATGACTAAAATATTACGTTGAGATCCCATTAGTGTTTTTCTCTATTGGTTTTAATTTTTGGAGGAACAAAATCTTCTCCTCCTTCATGTAAAGGATGACATTTTAATACACGTTTAACGGTTAGCCAACCACCTTTTATTAATCCAAAGCGTCTCAGTGCAATTATTGCATACTGTGAACATGTCGGTGTAAAGCGACATTTAGGACCTAATAAAGGACTAATAAAACGTTGATAAACACGAACAAAAAACACAAAAACATTAACTATCATATAGTTAAATGCATAAATATGCTGTTTAATAATCAATTTAAATTTATTCAAGCCTCGTATTTGGCTATGATTCGTTGGCATAATTTATTCAGTGTTTCAACGAGTTGCTGATTATTTAAGTCGATAACTGGCTGTTTGGCCATCACAATAAAATCAATATTAGGAAATTGATGTTGATGAAGCCGAAAATACTCTTTAGCCAGTCGCCTTATACGATTACGCTCATGAGCTCGTTTCACTTGTTTTTTAGCTATAGCAAACCCTAACCGCATATGATTGTAGTTATTTTTTCGTGCAACTAAAGTTAAAAACGGAGAACCAGCCCGAATGGACTCTTGGAAGACATAATTGAAATCAAAGGGAGTTAACAATCGCAACTCCCGAGGAAAAGTGAACTTAATCACCCAACTTTAAATCAGCTAGCAACGGTTAAACGAACACGGCCTTTAGCACGACGGCGAGCAAGAACTTGACGACCGTTTTTAGTTGCCATACGAGCACGGAAGCCGTGAGTTCTATTGCGTTTTAATACTGATGGTTGAAATGTGCGTTTCATGACGATTTATATCCAAATCTAATTATCAACAGGTTGCAGAGTAAAAACTCCACAGCATTAATTAAAGAGGTCGGAATTATAGTGCCTATTTTATTTTTCGTCAATGAGATTTTTACAGATAAATCCCATTAACCCTTAATTACCATACGATAAAATAAAATAGAATAAATAGATTATAAAATAATAAGTTATAACTAAAAAAACAATTAACTAATTCCAAAAAGTAAGTACTTGTTTACTTTTCTCACCACCGATTTCGCGCGCTAATTTAGGCACTAAATAACCAGATACTTGCTCGGCAAGCTGTTTCATTATTAATTTAGCTGAGTTATCATCAACTAGAAAATGAGCAGCTCCTTGTACTTTATCTAATAAATGAATGTAATAAGGCAAAATGCCAATATCAAAAAGTTTATTACTTAACTGAGCCAAAACATTGGCATTATCATTAATATTTTTCAGTAATACACTTTGATTTAGCACAATCACATCACTCTTTTTTAAAAGCCCAACTGCGTCAGCAACTGCATTATCAATTTCATTTGAATGATTAATGTGAGTAATTACTACAATTTGCAACCTACTTTCAACAAATAACCGACAAAGTTCAGCCGTTACTCGTGAAGGAATAACAACAGCCAAACGCGTATGAATCCGTAAACGCTTAACATGAGGGATTTTTTCAAGTGTATTAATCAAAAAAGCCATTTCATGATCTTTTGCCATTAACGGATCACCTCCTGATAAAATAATTTCATCAAGTTCAGGATGATTTGCAATATATTCAAGCGCAATGGCAAGATTCTTCTTAGATCCTTGATTATCATGATAAGGGAAATGCCGTCTAAAACAGTAACGGCAGTTAATTGCACAAGCGGTCTTAGTGATCAATAATGCCCGATTGTGATACTTATGCAATAATCCAGGAATGGCATTATCTTGCTCTTGTAATGGGTCATGACTATACCCTTCAACTTTTAATAACTCCCTATCATCACAAAGCACCTGTAACAAAAGTGGGTCATTACTATTACCCTTTTCCATTCGATTAATAAAAGCCCTAGGAACTCGAAGCGGAAACGCCTTTTTTGCTTGTTGCATGCGGATTGAAATGGTATTGGGATCTAGTCCTAAATAGGAGTATAAAACGTTGATATCTGTCACAACATTGGTCAGATCAAAAATCCACTCATCTTTATTATTTGGTAGTTCAACTTTTTGCTGTATAATACGACTCATTTTTTGTAATTCAGAATTTTAGTTGGAGCTTTTATGGCATCTTATAGTACTAATGAGTTTAAAGCTGGTCTTAAAATAATGCAAGACGGCGAACCGTGTGTCATTGTTGAAAATGAGTTTTATAAACCAGGTAAAGGTCAATCTATTAATCGTGTAAAAATTAAAAAATTACTTTCAGGCAAAACTGTCGACAAAACATTCAAATCAGGCGAATCAGTTGAAGCCGCTGACGTTGTTGATATGAATTTAACTTATCTTTATACCGATGGTGAATTTTGGCATTTTATGAATAACGATACATTTGAGCAACTTTCGGCTGACGCCAAAGCGGTTGGCGACAATGCAAAATGGTTAGTTGATCAAGCGGAATGTATTTTAACTTTATGGAACGGCCAACCGATTGCAGTAACACCACCAAATTTTGTTGAACTTGAAGTAATCGAAACTGATCCAGGTTTAAAAGGCGACACAGCAGGAACAGGTGGTAAACCAGCAACATTATCAACAGGTGCAGTTGTTCGCGTGCCTTTATTTGTACAAATTGGCGAGATCCTTAAAGTAGATACCCGTTCAGGTGAATACGTATCACGCGTAAAATAAATTAACATTTATCGCAGAACAAGAGAGGTTGCACTAACCTCTCTTGTTCATCTAAACAGCATAAATTTAATCTTACTGTTTTACGCCAATACAATGATTAAAACCTTTTAAAATCTATCCAAATTTAATTATCAACACAATTTTTACATACCCAGTAAAAAGTATAGTTTTAAGACAGCAACTAAATAAAATATCATTACTTTTCAAATATGTTAAAATTCAAATAAAATAAGATAAGGAAATAGAATGATAACAATTAATATGTTAACTCAGAATAAAAAGCTATCTGATTTTGAGGATGTAATAGAAATCTTTGATAAAATTTATGAATATATACCTTGCGAATCTGATCTAAGCACAAAGCTGGATCGCGATGCCTTTTATGCTTTTGTTGTCATTCATACCATCAGCCACTGGCAAAGTGATGGTTGGTGTAATCTTTTATGGAATTATGCTACAGCAAAATATATCGTACCCGCAATGAAAGCGGTAAATTTACCACAAATTGCAGATGCTTTTGAACAAGTAGAACAAACTTATCCCTTTTCCTATTCAGAATGTGAAAATGAAAAAGAATTATGTAGTTTAGCCAATTTTATTGAAAACCCACGGCAAAAGCGCAAATATATTTCTTCAGAAAGATTATTAGCCATTTCGGAAGAACAACGTCAAACCTACTCAAAAAATTTTATCACTAAATTAAAAATATTAGATGATCTGGTTACACCTTTATGGGATTATCAAGCACCAGAACAGGAAGTCTGGCGACCTGTCATTCATTTTATAAATCAACATATACAAAAGTAATCTATAACGATCTAATCCCAAAAAAGTAAGGGGGGGCACAACCGACCATCTTAATTAATCTTTAATGGACAATATTTTGTGGTAAATTTGAACACATTCCCGAATATCCAAACTAAAATTATTTTACCTTTTCAGCGCTACACACTAATTTAGCAAGTGTTCCTTGTTGCTGATCTTGGGTGTAAATTGCCCAACAAGTTTTCAGCGAGGCATCAATAGGCTTTATCAGTTGTACTTTGTTATTATAGCTATAATTGCAGCTAGCCCAAAAGCTCAATTTATTGGTATCATTACTACCATCTAACAACCAAACTGCCTTATATTTTTTCCCATTTATTGTCGCTGGCTTAGGTTTTATTTGTTTTGCGGAATCGGCTGATTTTCCTGAATATACTTCTACTTGATTTAGTCGACGTAAAGAAGTACTGTGAGCAATATCTTCTGGCAAAATTAAACTATCAATTTTTTTTATATCATAGCCTTCTTCAGACACTTCCCAACCATCAGGTACAACTTCTAAATCAGGTTTAGAATATTTTATTGTTACCGATTCGGGACAAACTATCTCTTCATTTGCGTTAACTGAATCACAAAAACTTGCCCCTATTATGGCTATTGTTGCTAAATTTAAAATTTTATTTTTCACGTTTTCTATTCCTAATTAATCGTATAAAAATAAGATGATTTTGACTAATTAACATCATCTTATTAAAAAAAATGCATTGACTATTAGCTATCCAAGCCAAGGTTATTTTTACTGTCTAATTTACTCACTGTGAAAACTTAAACTAACTTTATCATCACGTTTAATAAAAAGATTGTGGACCTTCATGTATTTTTTTATCGCAATTTAGTTTTACTTTCATTTTACCTTTTGCATCTTTTGAAGTTATTACCCAACAAGTTTTCATGGTCGAATCGATACGTTTTATCAGGCGAACTCGATTAAATGAATAAGAACAATTAAACCAGTAGCCAGTATCATTGGATGTATTATAACTAGTATCAACATGCCATGAATGTTTATATTTTTTACCGTTAATAGTAATTGTAAAAGGTATCATCTGTCCTAAATTCACTGGTTTACCAGAATATACTTCACCATCATCAACCTGCAAAAACTGATTTTTCTGTTCGAATATTTGCCACCCTTCAGGCAATATTTCTAGTTCCGTCGGAATGGATTTTACTTGAACTGAATCGGGGCAAGTTATCTCATAAATTGCGTTAACCGAAAAGGACATGCCAAACCCAGCTAATAATATTACTGTAATAGTAAAAATTTTATCTTTCATGTTAACTATTCCTTTTTAATCATAAAACATAATTTTTATTGGAAGATAATATAACTTTTTTAATAAGTTAATTCATTAATTAACTACATTATCTAATCGATTATTGATTAAGTATTATTACAAACCTAAGTTGTATTTTTAGTTTATTCTAGGGATTTTTAGTATTGTTATATTAGCAAACAAGATAATATCCTATCGTTAGAAAACTTTTCTTTGCTAGCTTAATTTAAATATAATCGCCTTCATCAATTAAGAAAGACAACGATAGTTAAGTGAACTAATTTAAGCTAACTAATAGTATTTATAGAATATGAGTTGTGACTATCAAGGCAGAAAATTACTTAAAAAATAAGCGATATATCTTACTTGTTGATAGATAATAAATGCACAAATTCAAGGCTCTATTCACACTAAACAGAGCCTAGAAACACTAATCAACAATCACTCGCCCATTTAAAGGTTGAGTTGGGCGATTATTGTTGTGATGCATGATTGAGTGGAATTTTTCGATTTGTTCAGCAGATGCACTGCTTTCTTGTTCTAACACAATCCATCGAACGCCTTCAGTACAAGGTGGAGTTGTTAGTGAACCGCTAAAGCGATAAAAATCCAATCTATTTGGCAATAAAGCCTTAATATCGACTGATTGAGATAATGTGGCGGTACTGCCTTCGTCTTCTGGCATTTGTTGCCAAGCTTTCGCTAATTCAGGATTAGGTTTTCCTTTATTAAACATCAAGGCGACAACCGTTAAGTCGCCATTTTTGTTTTTATAAACAAAATGAGCTTCCATCGGGAAGTATTTGCCTTTAATTTTATTTTCGCTTGGCGTATGAAAATGGAATTGTTGTAACGTAAACAGCTCGTTGTCAATTTCAAGCGTATTGCCATCATTAACATTAACTTGAATTGTATGACCGTTATTAATGATTTCCTGCTTGCTTAGTTTAAACGTCAGTTTAAGTTTATCGTGGTGCGTTTTAAAAACATGTTCAATGTTAATTGGTGATTGATTTTTTCCTGTTTCGCAGGTTGAAAACTCTGGCGAAAGGTGTCCCCAATTTTCTGGATTATTTTCGCCTTCATAACCCCAATGAAGGGCAGGTTCTGTTGCAGCACAAGATAGACTAGTAACCATTAAAGCCACAATTATTGCATTAAATTTCATCTTGGTTTTACAGCTAGAAAGTGATTAGTGGAACCAAATTATACGCCACAAAAAATTACCTTACTAGAATCGTATATCATCACTTTTTAATATTTTTATAAAAAAAATGTTTGACATTTAAACAAAAAAGTAAGCTACAAAATAACCTGTTTTATTTGTTGCTAATTTTACTCAATATTTATTATGATAATATTTAATTATATTAAGTTATCATTGCTTTGGCATCATCAGTCAGAAGCTTTTTTGACTTTTAGTCATTAAAATACTAGCCTCGCAGGCTTTGCCAGCTCGGCGCCCCAACTTGAGCGGGGGCTTTATTCTTGTCTATTTTGTCCCCTCAAAAGCACCATAACCACCTTCCGCGCCCTAAGGATTAAGGACTAAACGCTAAAAAAACTAAGGTGCGGTGCAAATAGTGTAAGCGCCAGTGTCGATTTTGACGGGGAAGACGTTGCCTTTGTAATCCCATTCGGCGTTGTTGCACGAGGCGACAGTGAATCGATAGATACCTTCTACCTCGTCGCTTGTCCAGTAGCTGAGGTTGTAGGACTCGACGTCGAGGAAGTTCGCATCAGCGTAGTAGCCCACGTCGCCCCACTCCGTGAAAAATCCTGCACCTATGTAACGCATGTAAAACGCAGTTCGTGACCACGGCTTGGCGCCACGTACACCATACATACAGGGGAAACCCGTGAGCTCACTACATATTGTATTGGTTAAATCGTTTACCCTCGGCATGCGATAACCCAAACCATTACACCATGCTGACGCCTCACTATAACGATCATATCTCAACCAATCCCCCCACCGAGGGAAGAACCACTGCCTCAATTCAAATCCATATTTTACTACCTCATCACCAGTATTAATATCTCTACCCACTAACTCAAACGTCTGTGGTAACTGCGGCATAACAATTGGGTTAGGATTCGGATTAGGCCATTGATTTCTTGCATCTGGACCTGTTAGCTTAACGCGTACAACTACTTCTCCTTTATCTTCTTGAGGAATCCACCTATCATTAGCTACAACATTTGTCACTGTTGCAGTGATTCCCCCCAAAGTAACGGGTTCCCATGTCAATTCATTTATATCTACTCCACTTATGAGTAAATCAAAATATAAATTATGCGCACCTGTAGTCGGAAAATTTAGGCTGTATGACTCAGGATTGATTGATTGTACTAAAAAGC
>NZ_JBIDFF010000016.1:0-60085 GCF_046635645.1 Gilliamella sp. BG2 | reverse complement strand
TTGGAATATTTATTAAATATCATTTTGATTATTGAAAATTAATTAATGCAGTAACAAATATTAATTAGTATAAAAAACAGTCAAAAAAAGAAGGTATTTGTCACTTTGTAATTATTTTCTATTTATTTCTTGCTGTATGTATGAAACAATTCAGCTATACAAGGAAAATTTTTTTGAGGTAGTCAGTGATCGATAATGATGGCTACCGTCCGAATGTAGGAATAGTTATTTGTAACAGGTATGGTCAAGTACTTTGGGCTCGTCGGTATGGGCAAAATTCTTGGCAATTTCCTCAGGGCGGAATAAAACAAAGCGAAACGCCTGAGCAGGCAATGTTTCGCGAATTAAACGAAGAAGTTGGTTTATCATCAAAAGATGTGAAGATTTTATCCGTTACTAATGGTTGGTTACGATATAAGTTACCCAAAAGGATGATCCGTTGGGAAAATCAGCCAGTTTGTATTGGGCAAAAACAAAAATGGTTTTTATTAGAATTAATATCTGATGTATCAGTCATTAATCTCAATACATCCTCAGCACCTGAATTTGATGATTGGAAATGGGTTAGTTATTGGTATCCCATTCGACAGGTGATTGCATTTAAACGAGATGTCTATAGAAAGGCAATGAAGGAATTTTCTTTATCTGTGTTTGCTATACAGTCTGAAATAGAGACATCAGTAACTAATATTTCTAAAAAGAAACGATTTAATTTCTTTGCTAATAAACGGAAAAACAAAAAGCGTAATAAAAAATGAATCAATATTTACAATTTCCTAATTTCGATCCAATAGCCTTTTCCATTGGTCCGGTATCACTTCATTGGTATGGTGCAATGTATTTATTTGGAGTGCTGGGTGCACTTTATTTGGCTAAGCGCCGTGCAAATAAGCCAAATAGTCAATGGACGTCACAACAGGTTGAAAATTTATTATTTTGGGGGTTTTTAGGTCTTTTTATTGGAGGCCGTTTAGGCTATGTCTTCTTCTATAATTTAGAAGCTTTTATCAAAGATCCTATAATTTTATTTAAAGTCTGGGAAGGCGGTATGTCTTTTCATGGTGGTTTAATTGGTGCGATTTGCGTTATTGCCCTTTTTGCAAAGGGAACAAAGAAAACTTTTATGCAAGTAGGTGACTTTGTTGCTCCTCTTGTTCCCATTGGTTTGATGTTTGGGCGATTTGGTAATTTTATTAATGGAGAACTTTGGGGAAGAGTAACTGATTCATCGATTGGTATGTTATTTCCAACATCATCGCATGCCGATTTTATGTTTGTTCAGTCTCATCCTGAGTGGTTTTCACTTTATTCCCAATTAAATGGTATTTTACCGAGGCATCCTTCACAACTTTATGAAATGGTGTTTGAGGGAATAGTACTGTTTATTATTTTAAATATTTTTATTCGAAAACCAAGGCCTACAGGCTCTGTATCTGGCTTATTTTTATTTTGCTATGGTTTATTTAGATTTGTTATAGAATTTTTTAGACAACCAGATGAGCAGTTAGGCTTATTTTTAAATATTATCAGTATGGGACAAATATTATGTTTACCAATGATTATTGGTGGTATTTTTATTCTTTTATTTGCATATAGATTTAATAATAAGGCAAAAACACAATGAAACAATATTTAACGTTAATGCAAAAAATTTTAGATGAAGGTACACCTAAATCAGATCGAACAGGTACTGGAACACTATCTATTTTTGGGCATCAAATGCGGTTTAATTTACAAGAAGGTTTTCCTCTTGTTACGACTAAAAAGTGTCATTTACGTTCAATTATTCATGAATTGCTTTGGTTTTTGAAGGGGGATACAAATGTTAAGTATCTTCAGGACAATAAGGTAACTATTTGGAATGAATGGGCTGATGAAAATGGTGACTTAGGTCCTGTTTATGGTAAACAATGGCGAGCATGGGAAGCGGCTGATGGTCGCAAGGTAGATCAGATTTCACAACTAATTGATCAAATTAAAAATGATCCTGACTCTAGACGTATGATTGTTTCTGCTTGGAATGTTGGAGAATTAGATCAAATGGCATTAGCACCATGTCATGCTTTTTTCCAATTTTATGTCGCAAATGGCAAACTATCTTGTCAACTTTATCAACGTTCTTGTGATGTATTTTTAGGATTACCATTTAATATAGCCAGCTATTCTTTGTTGGTACACATGATTGCACAGCAATGCGAATTACAAGTAGGTGATTTTGTGTGGACTGGTGGTGATACACATCTTTATTCTAATCATATAGAACAAGCTCATTTGCAACTATGTCGTGAACCAAGAGTATTGCCAAAATTAGTTATTAAACGTAAACCTCCAACAATTTTTGATTATGAATTTGAGGATTTTGAAATTGTTGGTTATGAACCGTATCCAGCAATCAAAGCGCCTGTTGCTGTTTGATTTTCGTTAAAAAGTTTCAGGTAACTATGTGTTTCAGTATAAAAATAGATAATTTTAAGAATAGTTAATAGTTTTAACTGTGAGCTACTTAAATATAAAATGATAACAAATTTAGTCACAGAATAATGATATAACGTCCTTAGACTTTGTTTATTTTATGCTCCCGAAAAATAAGATATAATAAGCAACTGTATTATTAATAATAATTTGATCTTAATATGAGTCAAAATCAAGAAATTCGCCCTATTTTTACTAAAAGTTTATTACATCCTCGTTATTGGTTAACGTGGCTTGGTATTGGTATTTTATATTTAATCGTTTTATTGCCATATCCAATCATTTATCAATTGGGAAAAGGGTTAGGATTGCTTTCGATGAAATTAATCGGCAAACGTAAAGAAACGGCTAGGCAAAATCTTAAACTCTGTTTTCCTGAAAAAACACAATCTGAACGTGATCAGATGTTGCGTGAGAATTTTATTTCAACAGGTTTAGCCATTTTTGAAACTGGTATGGCATGGTTTTGGTCTGATAAACGGCTTGCTAAAAAAGTTTCTATTGTAGACGATTTTCATATCACAAAAGTTCAACAATCAGGTCAAGGTGTTTTACTCATTGGTATTCATTTTCTAACATTAGAGTTAGGTGCACGTATCTTAGGAATGAACCATCCTGGAGTCGGAGTGTACCGTCCAAATGATAATCCTGTGATGGATTATGTTCAGCTTAAAGGAAGACTCAAATCAAATAAATATATGCTGGATCGGCATAATACTAAGGGAATGATCCGCGCACTAAAAAATGGTGAATTACTTTGGTATGCACCAGATCATGATTATGGTCCTAAAAATAGTGTATTTGCGCCTCTATTTTCAGTAAAAAAAGCTGCAACAACTGTAGGCACGCGTATATTAGTGAAATTAGCTCAGCCAGCTATTATACCATTTACTCCTAAGCGTGAGAAAGATGGTCGTTACACTGTTTATGTAACATCAGAGCTTGAAGATTATCCAATTGATGATGATGTACTTGCTGCTACTTTTATGAACAAAGCGATTGAACAAGAAATTCTAAAAGCACCTGAGCAATATATGTGGTTACATCGAAGATTTAAAACTCGTCCAAAAGGTGATGCACCTTTATATACTGATAATGTTCAATCTGATTAATATGAATATTTTTTATAGCTTCTGTTGAAAGAACAAAAAATTATAATATGCAAAAACTAAACAAAATTATTCTTTATTGCCGTTGTGGATTTGAAAAAGAGTGTGCTAACGAAATTACAGATAAAGCTGCTCAGAAAGAAGTATATGGCTTTGCTAAAGTTAAAGAAAACAGTGGTTATGTTGTTTTTGAATGCTATCAAGATGATGATGCACAATTATTAATAAAAAATTTAGATTTTCGAACACTAATTTTTGCAAGGCAAATGTTTGTAGCAGGTGATCTATTAGTTGATTTACCTACAGATAACCGTATTTCTCCAATCATTGATGCATTATCTGGATGTATTGACAAAGCTGGAGATCTACGTGTTGAAGTTGCTGATACAAATGAAGGTAAAGCGCTTTATGGCTTTTGTCGTAAATTTACCGTGCCCTTTCGTCAAGCATTAAGAAGTAAACGTATTTTATTAAAAATTGAGAATCCATCAAGACCCGTTGTCCACTTATTTTTTATCAGTAATACCAGTTGTTATGTTGGTTATTCACTAAGTAAAAATAATTCGCCTTTTTATATGGGAATTCCAAGATTAAAATTTCCCTCTGATGCGCCAAGCCGTTCTACATTAAAATTAGAAGAAGCCTTCCATATTTTTATTCCTTATGATGAGTGGGAGGAGCGATTAAAAGGTGGTTTAAACGCTGTTGATTTGGGTGCTTGTCCTGGAGGTTGGACTTATCAACTGGTTAAAAGAAGTATGATGGTTTATGCCATTGATAATGGACCTATGGATGAAAAATTGATGG
This sequence comes from Gilliamella sp. BG2, assembly GCF_046635645.1. Classification (NCBI taxonomy): domain Bacteria; kingdom Pseudomonadati; phylum Pseudomonadota; class Gammaproteobacteria; order Orbales; family Orbaceae; genus Gilliamella; species Gilliamella sp. BG2. The sequence goes on along the minus strand of NZ_JBIDFF010000016.1, from coordinate 55,697 downwards.
AAACTGGACAAGTTAAACATTATCGGGAAGATGGCTTTAAATTTATACCTAAAAAGCATAATATTTATTGGTTGGTTTGTGATATGGTTGAGAAACCAGCTAAAGTAACAGAATTAATAGCCAAATGGTTAATTAATGGTTGGTGTAGAGAGGCTATTTTTAACCTCAAATTACCAATGAAAAAACGTTATGAAGAAGTAAAACAAAATCTATATTCGTTAAATAAAGAGTTAAATAATAAAAAAATCAACGTACAAATTCAAGCAAAACAGCTTTATCATGATCGAGAAGAAATTACGGTTCATGTACAACGAATTTGGGGATAACAAAATTATAAGAGAGTAGGTATGAACTTGAAACGTTACTTTTATGCTATATTGATAATACCATTATTTACATTTTTGGTATGTTGTACTTTAGGAAATTCAGAGAAATCTCTTAACTTTGATGATAACAAAAATTCTAGTTATTATCTTTCACAAGCAGATAATAGTTTTGGAATAGATAAAGTTAATTGGCAATTATTAGCTATTCGTGCACTAATAAAAGAAAATAAATTTTCACAAGCAACTACATTATTATCAAATTTACCACCCAAACTTAATGATGAGCAACAAAAAGAAAAGTTATTATCAGAGGGGCAAATCGCTGTAAAAAAAAGGAAATCATTTGATCTGAATCAATTCACTATTGAAAATTTGTCTAATTCACAACTGTATCGTTATTACATTATTAAATTGGGTTTAGATATAAATGGTAAAGATATTAATGCTCAAGCCCACGATTATCTTCAATTAGAAAAATATGTATCAGAAACAGAAAAAAGGCAATTATTAAATAATACATGGAATTTTTTCCGTAAATTAAAATCTGGTAAAATCCGCAAAATTTTAGTTGATGAAAATGAAACTATATTACAAGGTTGGGTTGATTTAGCTTATGCTTACCAAAATGCGAGTAAAGCATCCACTCCGCAAGATGATGATACACCAGAAATTATTGCCACAAAATCCGAAAATCAAAAACAGCTATTAAAACAAGCTATCAACAATTGGGCTATACAATATCCAGATCATCCCGCAAAAGAGATTATCTCGATATTAACTGGAGAACAAACACTTGCTGTTGATGCTAATGCAAAAAAAGTTGCATTATTGTTACCATTAAATAGCTCTTCACGTATATTTGGTGAAACAATTCGTCAAGGTTACATGGATGGAATTAAGTTTTTTCCACAAGAACCACAACAAAATGTGATTATACTTGATACAACTAGTGCGCCAATGAATACTTTAATCCAGCAAGCACAGGAACAAAATGTTGAGTTAATTGTAGGTCCTTTATTAAAGAAAGAAGTTATTGAATTAAAATCACTAGAGCCAGCTATTCCTGTCTTAGCCTTGAATAAGGTTGATAACACTACTGCGTCTGCAAATAAAATTTGTTATTTTGCTTTATCTCCTGAAGATGAAGCAAAAGATGCGGCAGACCATATTTATTCTCAAAATAAAATAAAACCATTACTGTTAGTCCCTCAAAATGATTTGGGTAAACGTGTTGCACAAAGTTTTGCTGTACAGTGGTCACAATTGTCAGCAAATAGTTCACAAGCTTACGTACAATATTTTGGTAACACTCAAACACTAAGCGCCAATATGAATCGTAACATAGGGATTAGTCTTGCTGGCAATCCTATTTTGATAGATGAAACGCTATCAGGGGGAATGGTATCTGCTGGATTTGATGCTATTTATGTTTATTCTTCATATGATGAATTGACGTTGATAAAGCCAATGCTTGATATGGGTGCAAATAAAACTATTGGAAATTCATCTGCGGTTACACTTTATTCAAGTTCTAAAAGTCATGTAGCTAATGCTTCTAATGACTTTAATTATGATATGAATAAAACTGAATATGCAGATATCCCTATGGTTATAAATCAAATGGATAAGGTAAATACAAATATACCTAGCAACATTCAGAAAGATTATTCATTAATTCGCCTGTATGCAATGGGCATTGATGCGTGGAGACTAACAAATCGTTTTAATCAACTTAATTCATATCAACCTAATTTTTTAGATGGTATGACAGGTAAATTATCAACAAGTGATCAATGCGAAGTGACACGTGCACTCTCCTGGCAGCAATATATTTATGGTGAAGATAAATCTGATTCAAAAAGCGAATAAAAAACAAATTGGCGAGCATTATGAAAATATAGCTTGCAAATATTTACTTAAGCAAGGGCTTATACTTCTTGCACATAATAGCCAATTTCGCTTTGGAGAGCTGGATTTAATTATGCTTGATAATAAATGTCTTGTTTTTATTGAAGTACGTTATCGAAAAAATGCTAACTTTGGTGATGCGGAGATGACAGTTACACTAAATAAACAAAATAAAATCAGGCAGGCTGCCCAACAATGGATGATGGCGCAAAATTTAAATATTGAAGATACAGAATTTAGGTTTGATATTTTTGCTATTACAGGTAACAGCAAAAAATGGATTATTAATGCATTTTAATTTTAGGTGAAAAGTGTGCAAGATTTAATTAAAAATTACTTCACTGAAAGTATTCAAACTCAAATCGTGATGGCAGAATCACTTGGCTATTCTATTGAAAAGGCAGCAAATATTATTGTCGATAGTTTACTTAATGGCAACAAAATTATGAGTTGTGGTAATGGTTCATCAGCAGCTAATGTACAAAGCTTTACTTCACGTTTAATCACCAGTATTAATATTGAAAGACCAAGTATTCCTGCAATGGCTTTAGTATCAGACAATGTTTTATTAAGTGCTATAGCTAATCATGAGGAGATTTATGCTCGTCAAATTCAAGCATTAGGGCAACAAAGTGATGTTTTAATAATAGCAACTTGCCAAGGGAATAGCAGATCTATCATTCGTGCAGTTCAAGAAGCGGTAATTAAAGATATGAAAATTGTCGCATTAACTGCTTTTGATGGTGGTGAAGTTATTGGCTTATTAGGCCAGAACGATATTGAAATTAGAATTCCGTCTTACAAAAAAGTGATGGCATACGAAATGCACGCTATGATTCTAAATTGCTTGTGCCAATTAATCGAGAATAGACTATTTATTCACAGTAAATAAGCTGAAATAAAGACGGTTTAATTCTGCATTAATAGTGATTTTATGCTATAATTGTGAACTATTTTGATGACTTAAATTAATAAGAGTACATGGTGTTATGACCGAACTAGCCAAAGAAATAACCCCCGTTAATATAGAAGATGAATTAAAATCTTCTTATCTTGACTATGCAATGTCTGTCATTGTTGGGCGTGCCTTACCTGATGTCCGTGACGGTTTAAAACCTGTTCACCGGCGCGTTTTATTTGCTATGCATGAAGCTGGATATGATTGGAATAAACCTTATAGGAAGTCTGCTCGTGTTGTTGGGGATGTAATCGGTAAATATCATCCACATGGTGATTCAGCAGTTTATGACACAATTGTACGTATGGCTCAACCATTCTCATTACGTTATATGTTGGTTGATGGTCAAGGTAACTTTGGTTCTGTTGATGGCGATTCAGCTGCTGCGATGCGTTATACTGAAATTCGTATGCAAAAGTTTGCGGGAGCATTATTAACTGATCTAGATAAAGAGACAGTTGATTTTTCACCTAATTACGATGGTTCAGAAATGATCCCAGATGTGTTACCAACACGAATTCCTAATTTATTAATTAATGGCGCATCAGGGATTGCTGTTGGTATGGCGACTAACATTCCTCCTCATAATCTCTCTGAAGTTATCAATGGTTGCTTGGCTTTTATTGAAGACGAAAATATTTCAGTCGATGGTTTAATGGAGTATATCCATGGGCCGGATTTTCCAACAGCAGCATTAATTAATGGTCGAAAAGGTATTGAAAATGCGTATCGCACAGGTCGTGGTATTATCTATATTCGCTCTAAAGCTACCATAGAAGTTGATGATCATAGTGGACGTGAAACCATTATTGTTAATGAGATTCCGTATCAGGTTAATAAGAAAAAACTGATCGAAAAAATTGCAGAATTAGTTAAAGATAAAAAAATAGAAGGTATTTCGGCATTACGTGATGAATCAGATAAAGACGGTATGCGCATAGTTATTGAAATCAAACGTGATGCTGTTGGTGAAGTTGTATTAAATAACCTTTTCTCTTTGACTCAATTACAAGTTTCATTTGGTATCAATATGGTGGCTTTACATAAAGGCCAACCAAAACTCCTAAATTTACGCGAAATGATTGAGGCTTTTGTGCTTCATAGACGAGAAGTTGTAACTCGTCGAACCATTTATGAATTACGCAAAGCACGCGAACGTGCTCATGTATTAGAAGGTTTAGCAATCGCACTTGCCAATATTGATCCTATCATTGAGCTTATTCGTGCTGCTGCAACACCGAGTGAAGCAAAAACTAAATTATTGAACCAAGCTTGGCAACTTGGAAATGTTGCTGCTATGCTAGAAAAAGCAGGTAATGATGCAGCTAGACCAGAAGATTTAGCACCAGAGTTTGGTATTCATGATGGACATTATTATTTATCAGAAGCACAGGCTCAAGCGATTTTAGATCTCCGCTTACACCGCTTAACCGGCCTTGAACATGAAAAAATTCTTGATGAATACAAAGAATTATTGGTTCAAATTGGTGAGTTATTACATATTTTAGCTAGCTCAGAACGTTTAATGGAAGTGATTCGTGAAGAATTAGAAAGCGTTCGAGACCAATTCCAAGATGCTAGAAGAACAGAAATTACAGCGAGCAGTGCAGATATTAATATTGAAGATCTTATTGCTCAAGAAGATGTGGTCGTTACTCTTTCCCATCAAGGTTATGTAAAATATCAACCACTTTCAGATTATGAAGCTCAACGTCGAGGTGGTAAAGGTAAATCTGCCACTAAAATTAAAGAAGAAGACTTTGTCGAAAAACTATTAATTGCCAATACCCATGATACGATTCTTTGCTTCTCAAGCCGTGGTCGATTATATTGGATGAAAGTTTACCAACTGCCTGAAGCCAGCCGTGGTTCTCGAGGTCGTCCAATTATTAATTTGTTACCTCTTGAAGAAAACGAACGAATCACAGCAATCTTACCTGTTCGAGAATTTGATGATGAACATTGTGTATTTATGGCTACAGCACAAGGTACAGTTAAGAAAACATCTTTAATTGAATTTAGTCGTCCACGAAGTGGCGGTATTATTGCGATTAATTTACGTGATGATGATGAATTAATTGGCGTCGATTTAACTAGCAATGATCCATCAGCTATTGTAGATGATGAAGAACTTAATGATGATGCCATTGTTGAAGATATTGACTCAGAAGATGATAACCTGATTGGTGAAATCTCAACGACTGAAGATATTATGTTATTTTCTGCTAATGGTAAAGTTGTTCGTTTCCCAGCCAATAAAGTTCGTTGTATGGGCAGAACGGCCGCAGGTGTACGTGGCATAAAACTTGATAGCGATGATAAAGTGGTTTCGTTAATTGTACCTAGAGGTAGTGGCGCAATTTTAACTGCAACTCAAAATGGATATGGTAAACGCACACAGCAAGAACTATATCCAACCAAATCAAGAGCAACTAAAGGTGTTATTTCTATCAAAGTTAGTGAGCGAAATGGTACTGTTGTTGGCGCAGTTCAAGTTGATGAAACCGATCAAATCATGCTAATCACAGATGCAGGAACGCTTGTTCGTACTCGTGTTTCAGAGGTAAGTATTGTTGGTCGTAACACTCAAGGTGTCATGCTTATTCGAACAGCTGACAACGAAAAAGTTGTGGGATTACAACGAATAGCCGAAACAGAAGATGACGCAAGTGGATCGGAGGTATCGGAAAATAATGAACGGCACGATTCACTTCAAGTGTCCGAGGATTAATTATTTAATAATCTAAAAGGATTAGTTTTGCTAATCCTTTTTTATTTTAAAGAATCGTAAAAAGGAATAGTATTAGATGTCATTTTTAATAAAAAAAATATTAACAAATCTTGCATGGCAAATTTTGATTGCTTTGATTTTAGGAATTGCCGTAGGTGCTTATTTATTTGAGCTCTCTGCTACAAACCACCCTTTGCATTCATATTATCAATTTTCAATAGTAAATATATTTCAGCCTGCAGGCGATATCTTCATTCGGTTAATTAAAATGATTGTGTTGCCAATTATACTGAGTACTTTAACTCTAGGTATTGCAGGTCTTGGTGGTTCAAAACGGTTAGGGACCTTAGGTTTTAAAACAATTCTCTATTTTGAAATTATTACAACTATTGCTATTTTATTAGGTCTTTCTTGGGGAAATATTTTTTCACCTGGCTCGGGAATTGACTCCTCAACACTTGCAACGACAGACATTAGTAAGTATACCCAAGCAGCTGAAGAATTAAGCGGTAAACCTCATGGTTTAATTGTTATGATATTAGATATGATTCCTGCTAATATCTTTAAAGCTATGACGGACGGTGCTGTTTTACCTGTGATTTTCTTTTGTGTCTTTTTTGGTCTAGGCTTAATGTCTTTGCCAGATAAACAACGTGAACCTTTTCTTTTATTTTTAAAAGTAATTTCAGATACTATGTTTAAAGTAACTAATATGATAATGCGTTATGCACCTATTGGTGTATTTGCTCTTATCACGGTAACGGTTGCTAAATATGGATTTGAATCTTTACTTCCACTACTTAAATTAATTTTAACCGTCTATTCGGCAATGATTATTTTTACGTTAGTGGTATTAGGGCTGGTTTGTAAAATTTGTAAATTTAATATTTTTACATTATTAAAAATCTTGAAAGAAGAATTAGTGATTGCATTTTCAACCGCAAGTTCTGAAACTGCATTGCCTAAAATAATTGAAAAGATGGAAGCTTATGGAGCACCAAAATCGATAACTAGCTTTGTTATACCTACAGGCTATTCATTTAATCTTGATGGTTCAACACTCTATCAAAGTATTACTGTTATCTTTTTAGCACAGTTATTCCACATAGATTTAACTATTTTGGATCAGGTTATTATTGTCATCACTTTAATGATTGCATCTAAAGGGATTGCAGGTGTACCTGGTGCGTCAATTCTTGTTTTATCGGCAACCCTAGGTAGTGTCGGTATTCCTCTTGAAGGGATTGGTTATATTATGGGGGTAGAACGTATTTTAGATATGGGCAGAACAGTAGTTAATGTGGTTGGTAATGCACTAGCAGCAATTGTTATTGCGCGTTGGGAACATACTTTTGACGACAAAAAAGCAAGAGCTTATGAACAACAATATTTAAAATGATTAAATAATTATGTAGATTAATTTATCCCCAAAAAACTACCTGTTTATCAGGTAGTTTTATGCAAAGTATATCCATTTAATTATTGATAAGAATAAGAAATATTTTGTCATGTCAAATTCAACTCTTTCACCATCGGTGACCACTAATCAGAAAGAAATCAACTTCGCAATGCTCTCTTTTTTCATAATTAGGTATTTCATTAATTACATACCCTGATATAGTATTTATCGATTCAAAAAATAGAAAACCAAAGCTTAAGTAAATTCTAGAAGACACCTTAATTTTTTAGAGATTATTTAACTATGAAGTATAAACAACTCGTTATTTTCCATAGATTAATGTTGTTTTATTGAAAATAGCGATAATTTTGTCTACAAATCGATATAAAAAAACCCAGCATTTGCTGGGTTTTTCAGTATTTATTAGATAACTATTTAATTTTAGCTTCTTTATAAATAACATGCTGACGAACTACAGGATCGTATTTTTTGATCTCCATTTTTTCAGGCATAGTTCTTTTATTTTTGCTAGTGGTATAAAAATGACCTGTACCAGCAGAAGAAACTAATCTGATTTTTTCGCGTACACCTTTAGCCATGATATGGTTTCCTTATTAGTACTTTTCACCACGGGCACGAAGTTCAGCTAAAACTGCATCAATACCCTTTTTATCGATAGTACGCATACCTTTAGCAGATACACGCAATTTTACAAAACGTTTTTCGCTCTCAACCCAGAAACGGTGAGTTTGAAGGTTTGGTAGAAAACGACGTTTAGTAGCATTCATCGCATGAGAACGATTATTTCCTACTAAAGGACCTTTTCCTGTTACTTGGCATACTCGTGACATGTCAATAATTCTCCGAAATTTCTATGCTTAAGCCCTGGGCGTAATATGTTAATGGAATTGACCTCGTCAGGCTTTTAGTTTACTGCAGTTCTATCTGAGAAGCAGTTTAACCTCTCACACTACACCCATAATAATGAGGTAGCGAAGTATACGCTGTTATGCGCAAATTCTCAAGTATTATCTTACCTATGCATAAAATTAGTTTACAATGGCATAACTCATATAATATTTATTTTATTAGTTAAAAAAAATTCCTAAAACCATTTTGAATCAATCTGATAGATAAAATTTTTGTAAAAATTTTTTGTAATAGCACTTGCTTTTTTCTTATAACGAACAATTCATTATAAAACAATATACTGTCTTTAACATCATTTTAGAAAAAATGATTTAATTTAATAATAAATATGTTTTAATAAGCTTGATTAAGATTTTTATTTATATCGTGTTAATTTTCCAATTTATAAGGAGATTATATGAACCAGTTCACGCCGTATAGTATATATGGCATTATCGGTTATCCTTTAGGGCACAGTATGAGTCCACTTATTCATACTACGTCATTTCAAGATTATGGGATCCCAGCAGTTTTAGTTCCTTTTCCTACTCCACCAGAAGAGATACCGACACTTTTTAAATCAGTAAGATTACTAAATATCCGTGGATTATGTGTCACTATTCCACATAAACAGACTATCATCCCTTATTTAGATGAAGTGACGGATCATGTAAAAAAAGCAGGTGCGGCGAATTTGGTGTATTGGGAAGGGGATAAACTTTGTGGGGATAATACAGATATTATTGGATTCATGGAGCCACTTCAAAATAAAAAACTGCCAGCAGAATTCAAAAAAGTGTTATTACTTGGTGCAGGAGGTGCTGCACGAGCAGCTGTAGTGGGATTACAGGAACTTGGTTATACCGATATTACAGTAACGGATATTGCTGATGATTTACCTCAGGCATTAGCTAGTGAATTCAACCTTAAAACTATTTCATGGGAAGACCGTAGCAAAGTTGAAGCTCAAATTGTTATTAATTCAACACCATTAGGTATGACGGGTAAATTTGAGAATCAAACACCTTATAAACAAGCTTGGTTTAAAGGTAAAGGAGTGGCTTACGATATTGTTTATACTCCATATAATACTTGTTTTAGACAAGAAGCAGAAAAAGCTGGCTGGCAATCTATTTCAGGGCGTGAAATGTTTATTGGTCAAGCAAATGCTCAATTTAAGATTTGGACAGGAAAAGATCTTTCTGAACGAGCAAAACAAGCTGTAATTGATGCTTTAGCTAAACATTAATTACCAAACAGGCAAACATATCTAGTTAAATTGGAATTAATCGTATTTTCTACTGTTTATATAATTAGCTGCTATTGCCAACTATATTACGTTGGCATAGGCAAAGTTAATATATTAATTGGATAGTTCAAGCGCATTATAATAAGGAGCATTTATGACTAACTTAGAATTGCAAGCGTATCGTCGTTTTCTTATGCTAAAAGTATCAGAAGCTAGTGAATATATTGGCAAAACAGATATTAATACATGGCATGATTGGGAAAATGGTACAAAGCCGATCCCAGAGTTTGTCGGAAAAGCAATGCAAGAACTAAAAAAAATCAGAAACGAAAAAATAAATATTATTATAAATAGTATTAATGATCGTATTGGTAGTAATACAATCCGTTATTTTATGACATACGAAGAGTTCAAAAAGGTAAATTTAGATCTTGATGTGATTCAATGGCGATTACATCAATCGATTGCAACAGAGCTCTATTTCCGTGGTTTAGAAAAGTTATGTTAATTAACTTTATTAAGATGACTTTTAGGTTTTAAAAGCTTCCTTATAATATTGTAAACATTTCATTACGGATATATTCTATATAGGTTATTTTTAATTATATAAAAAATATATATTTATATATTTTTTATATAATATGTAAAAAATTTGTTGCAAAAATAAGAGCGAATCACTAGCATGGTTAATATATTCTATAAATCTGAAAAGATAAAACCCAATATGAATAAAACAATTTTTTTAGTTGGTGCACGGGCTGCAGGTAAAACAACGATGGGAAAGATGTTAGCAAATAAGCTATCGTTTTCTTTCATTGATACCGATAGATATTTACTCGAAACTACTCAAAAGACGGTAGCCGAAATTGTTGAAAAAGAAGGTTGGGAAGGATTTAGAGCAAGAGAGAGCCAGGTGTTGATTGATACAACTAAACCTAATTGTGTCATTGCAACTGGTGGCGGCATGGTATTAGCCGAGCATAACCGGAATTTTATGAAACAAAATGGTATAGTTATTTTTTTATCTGCGCCTGCGGCAACACTAGCTGCGCGTTTAATGAAAGATCCTAACACTGCTCAAAGACCGTCACTAACGGGTCTATCTATTTCTGATGAGATGGAAAAGGTATTAGCTGAAAGATTACCTTTATACCATGATGCTGCACACCATGTGATCAATGTTGATCAAGATGAAAGTTTGATTCTTGCAAAAATGTTTGAAATACTTCAAAGCTAATTTAACTTCTTTTAATAAAAATACCGATTAAAAAGTGGTATTTTTATTAATAATAGAAAAAATAAATTTTTAAAATTTAATTAAGATTCTATATAAGTTTAATTTTTGAATAAAACTTTATTGTTTTCTAGAACCAAATGAAAGCTAAGTAACAAATTTATACTTACTATCTTTCTGATTAATATTGATACTTGTATATTGAATAGAATTATAATTTTATGTTTTACATATGGAGTATGACAAGTGGATAATCGAAAGGTCAATTCTTATGGAATTGCAGGATCTATATATGCAAATTATATAATACAAAGTATTGCATTAATTGTGATCATGCAATTTTCATATGATATATCGAAACAACTTAATATTGATCTAATCGGCATTGGTAAAATTGCTTCGGGTATAGGAATTGGAAAAATATTATTAATGTTTGTTGGTGGTGTATTGTCAGATAAATTTGGTCGCAAACTATTTATTTGTCTAGGTATGGCTTGCTATGCTATTTTTTTTCTAGGAATGCCTTTTTGTACTAATATAAATATTGCTTTTTGTTTAGCTATTGCTATTGGGGCTGGAAATTCTTTTTTAGATACTGGTTCAATGCCAGCATTAACAGAATGTTTTCCAAACTCATGTGGTACAGCTAGCGTATTGATCAAGGCTTTCATTTCAATGGGATCTCTTGTTCTTCCATTTATTGTTGTTTTTTGCCATCAATACCAAATATGGTATGGTTGGATTTTTTTTGGTTTTGTTGCTTATTTAATAGTTAATACACTATTTTTACTTCCTAAGCAGTTTCCACATATAGATACCTCCATTAAAAGTAATGAATGCTCACAAAGTTATTTTATTGGAAAACCTAATTTTGGATTTGAAGGTATTTTATTAATTATTATGGGATTTACAACAACAGCAACATTCGTTATTGTTTTGCAGTGGTTGCCAACTATCGCTATCAGAGCTGTTAATATGAGCGAACCTGATGCTAATCAACTGATTAGTTATTATAGTACTGCCTCAATTATTTCTGTATTTGTTACGGCTTTTGTAGTCAAACATCTATTAAAACCTATCTTTTGCATCATTATTTTGCCTGCCTTATCTGCGTTGGTATTAATCATTTTTTATTTTAATGTTTCACCTGCAATGTGCGTTATCGTCGCAATAGGAATGGGATTTACTGCGGCAGGGGGGGTACTTCAATTAACTTTGGTTGTTATGCAACAAATGTTCCCAACACGAAAAGGTCTTGCTGTAGGTTGTATGTATACTTTTAGCGGTCTATCGTTTGTTATCATTCCGCTTATAGTACCAAAATTAGCTATGTTCAATGTAAGTTATGCCATATTAATTGACTTTTTTATTGCGATGTCAAGTGTAATACTTGGCTCAATTATCTTTTATCGTTTTAAAAAGGTAGTTGATATAACAAAAATATAATTTTATATATTTTAAGAATAATAATGTTAGAGGGCATGCCAATATGGCATGCTTTTTTTCGATATTAACATCTCATAAAAATTTTAATTTATTTTCGTATTTAACAATTCAATATTTTGTTAATCCATTATTACTTAATCAAAAATCATTAAGCTTAAGCCATTAACTTTTATTAATAGCAAATTTTAAGATTTTTATTAGATTCTTGAAATATTGCTTGCCATAAAACCAAAAATAAATAAAAATACATAAAAAGTGAATAAGTATTCAGCTTGAGGTGGTTGTGAAAATGAAAGAACGTACAACTGAGTTAGTTGATGGCTTAAGACATTCAGTACCTTATATTAATGCACATCATGGTAAAACATTTGTAATTTTGCTCACAGGCGCAGTGTTAAAAAGTAATAATTATTCAAGTATTATTAGTGATATTGGTTTACTTTATAGTCTTGGTATTAAACTTGTTATTGTTAATGGTGCTCGCAATCAGATTGATGAATCTTTAAAAAATCATAATATCACACCTAAATATTATAAAAATACGCGTATTACCGATGCAACAACACTGGACATCATTAAACAAGTTACTGGTTCATTACAACTCAATATTACCGCAAGTTTATCAATGAGTTTAAATAATACTCCATTACAAGGAGCTCATATCAGTGTTGTAAGTGGTAATTTTGTGATTGCACAACCTTTAGGGGTAGATGATGGGATTGATTATTGTCATACAGGTAAAATCCGTCGTATAAACAATGAGGCTATAGCTGAACAACTAGCTCGTGGCTCAATTGTGTTACTAGGCCCTGTTGGCGTTTCGGTTACTGGTGAAAGTTTCAATTTAGCGTCTGAGGATGTCGCAACCGAAGTTGCTATTCGCTTAAAAGCGGATAAATTAATCAGTTTTTGCGCTGAACAAGGAGTACTAGATGAAAACGGTCGTGTTATTACCGACCTTTATCCTGTTGATGCGGATAATTATGTCAATAAAAAAGAGCAGCAAGGTAAACCTTTATCTAGTGAAGCACGTTTTTTACGTGCAGCATCTAAAGCATGCCGTAGTGGGGTCAGACGAAGCCATTTGGTAAGTTATTTGGTTGATGGCTCAATTTTACAAGAATTATTTTCGCGTGATGGGATTGGAACACAAGTAGCGATGGAGCATTCTGAACAAGTACGTTTAGCAACTATTAACGATATTGGAGGAATTCTAGAACTCATACGCCCACTTGAAGAACAAGGTATTTTGGTTAAACGTTCACGTGAGCAGTTAGAAATGGAGATAGATAAATTTACCATTATTGAACGTGATAATATGACAATTGGTTGTGCCGCACTTTATCCATATCCTGAAGAAAAAATGGGAGAAATGGCCTGTGTAGCTATTCATCCTGATTATCGCAATTCATCTCGAGGAGATGACTTAATTGAAAAGTTAACAGAAAAGGCAATCCAGTTAGGGCTCGAAAAAATATTTGTTTTAACTACACGTAGTATTCATTGGTTTAGAGAAAAAGGTTTTAATCCTGCAGAAGTTGATGATTTACCGATTAAAAAGAAAAAACTTTATAATTATCAAAGGAATTCTAAAATTTTAATGCTTGATATTCTTTGACCTATATTTAAATAAGGTTGGGAGCGACTAAAATTTCTAATATTATAAATCTGGTATTAAATAATGGGATATTAACGCCAGCTATAAAAAGTAATTAGAATTAGTATGTTACAACAGTATTTAAAATTTGCATTGTAAATGTTTTTTTTAAGTAAAACCCACGTGGTCGAGTTAAAATAATATCACCATTTTCACCAATTGCTTCCGTAAGAGCTTGTCCATTGGCTGCTTTAGGTCTAATTTGTAAATAAGTACCATATCGAGCGGTAATTTTTTCAACATGCCCTAGTGCTATCATATCCATTAACTCTTCCCAGTCCTGTTTGAGCTGTTGCTCTTGTTCTTTAGTTAGTGTCCACATAATAGGTTTTCCAACTTTTCTATCTGCGAGAGGAATCGTTCTTTCACCTTCTATCGGAATCCAAAGCACTTTTGCAAGTTTATATCTAACATGGCTTGTCTCCCAAATAACACCATGATTAGCCATTAATGGTGTGACACTAACGAAGGTTGTTTCAAGTGGTTTACCGTGTTTATCCACAGGAATAGTTTTAAGCTCTATACCAAGATTGGCAAAATCTTGCTCAGCTTTACTACCAGCATTGGCTCCTAAAAAAGTTTCAATAAGATTGCCTACCCAACCCTTTTGTTTATTTAGATTATTCGGTATAGGTATGTTTAAGTATTGTGCTATCTCGCCAAAAGTATAACCTGCTGCTAACTGAGCTCGTTGCAATAATTCTTGTTCACTATTAGGAAAAAATATAGGCATGGCAAAAATAGTTAACTTACTTGTTAAGAAAACACAGTCAATTATATTGACTGTGAATCTTAAAATAAAGAGTTATTAGCTTAACTTTTCAACCCAACTTGCATAGCTATTAACAATAAGGGCTAAGAATTCTTTACTTTTTTCAGTAATATTACCACTTTCATCAAAAGTAGAAGCTACATTACCAATATAAGCTTCAGGCTGTTGTAATGTCGGCATATCAAGAAATACTAATGATTGACGAAGTTGATGGTTAGCGCCAAACCCACCAATTGCACCTTGTGAAACGGAAACAATTGCAGCGGCTTTTTTAGACCAAATGCTCTTACCATAAGGACGAGAACCAATATCTATTGCATTTTTGATAACAGCAGGAACTCCACGATTATATTCTGGTGTCACAAAAATAACACCCTGACAATCGGCTACTTCTTTGCGGAAACGAGTATAAGAGGCAGGAGGGGTATCATTATCAATATCTTCATTATATAAAGGTAAATCGCCAATTTGAATAATTTGTAATGAAAGTGATGGTGGTGCAATTTTTTGAAAAACTTTTGCTACTTTTAAGTTATAAGAGTCTTTGCGCAAACTTCCTACCAGTACAGCAATTTTTTTACTCATCTTAAATCTCCACTTTTTTTATAAGAGGTATTTTTAATACCTCTTAAATTAATAGTATTTGTTAATGTCCTGATGAGTCGACTTTTCGGCCTGCTTCAAATAAGAACCATGCACGTTGTTCTGTTTGATCGATCCACTCTTCAATTAAACTGGCAGTAGCGGTATCATTGTATTTATCACAAATATCATGTGCAACACGCATACGTTCTGTTAGTTTTACATTATCTTGGCATAGCTCGGCAAGCATATCTGATGGTTCAACGAAATCTGCATCATTATCAGAAATACTCTGTAATTTAGCAATGTGACCAATTGAGCGTAGAGTTGTGCCACCTAACTTACGGACACGTTCCGCAATCGGATCTGTCATTGCAAATAGCTCTTCACCTTGATCATCTAGCATTAAGTGGTAATCACGGAAATGAGGACCACTAACATGCCAATGAAAGTTTTTAGTTTTTAAATATAAAGCAAATACATCTGCTAAAACAGAATTCATTGCTCCAGAAATATCTTTTGATGCCTTTTGTCCTAAATCAGTAGGAAACAAAATAGCTGATTGTTGTAGTTTTTTAGCAGAAGCCGTACTTTTAGCCATGATATATTCTCCTTTAAATTGAATAATAAATACCCGTATTGACAAAATTACGCCAACTTAATGTTAATGTCCAATAAAAAACGTTAATTTTTTACTATCATTGCTATTTCAGTAACCTATGGTTTCTTTATCTCTTTCTTCTTTCTTGTTTTTATTTATCTGAAACAATATCTTTCAAAATAAAAGAAAATATTTCAAAATGTGATTTAGTTAAAAGTTTTTATATTTCAAAGTTGATAGCATTAATGTGAAATTTAACTCAATAGGAGACAATATGATTGATGCTATTTCATTTGGTGCCGAATGGTTTATTGGTTTATTCCAAGAAGGCGGCAAGGTATTTGTGGGTATGGTAACAAGTATATTACCATTATTAATTTCATTACTCGTTGTGATGAACGCAGTGATTAAATTTATTGGGCAAGAACGTATTGAACGTTTAGCGCAAGCTTGTGCGGGCAATCCTGTTTCTCGATATCTATTATTACCACTTATCGGAACTTTCGTATTTTGTAATCCAATGACATTAAGCCTAGGTCGTTTTATGCCAGAGTTTTACAAACCGAGTTATTATGCAGCTTCATCTTATAGTTGCCATTCAATGAATGGACTCTTTCCACACGTTAACCCTGGTGAACTTTTTGTTTATTTGGGAATAGCTGCTGGTTTAACTACCCTAAATTTACCTTTAGGTCCTCTTGCTGTGAGTTATTTCCTTGTTGGTTTAGGTACTAACTTCTTTAGGGGGTGGATTACTGACTTTTGTACTGCCATTTTTGAAAGAAAAATGGGCATCAAGTTAGAAAGAAAAGTTCATCTATAATAAAAATAAGGAATATAAAAAATGGCAAAATTTATCCACATTGAAAAAGGCGAAGCAGGTTGGGGTGGACCTTTGGAACTTCCAGTTATTGCTGGTAAAAAAATTGTTTATATTGCAGCAGGTACTCGTCCAGCCATAGTTGACACTTTAGTTGATCTAACAGGTTGGGAAGCTATTGATGGTTTTAAAGATGGTGAGCCGCCTAAAGATGAAATTGGCGTTGCTGTGATTGATTGTGGAGGAACATTACGTTGTGGAATTTATCCAAAAAATCGTATACCAACTATCAATATTCATGCCACAGGTAAATCAGGCCCTCTGGCTCAATATATTGTTGAAGATATTTATGTTTCTGCGGTAAAACCTCACAATATCAAACTAATAGAAAAAGAAGGCGATGTTGTAAGCGAACCAGCAACAAACGATAAATCGTCTGAATTTAAAGATTATGACAGCAGCAAAAAAATTACTGAACAAAGCGATGGTTTGTTAGCAAGAATTGGTATCGGTATGGGTTCTGGCGTTGCTGTCTTCTTCCAAGCTGGCCGAGATACAATTGACACTGTACTGAAAACAATACTTCCTTTTATGGCGTTTGTATCGGCACTAATTGGTATCATCATTGCATCTGGATT
The DNA here is from genome assembly GCF_046635645.1 of Gilliamella sp. BG2. Taxonomy (NCBI): domain Bacteria; kingdom Pseudomonadati; phylum Pseudomonadota; class Gammaproteobacteria; order Orbales; family Orbaceae; genus Gilliamella; species Gilliamella sp. BG2. The sequence goes on along the minus strand of NZ_JBIDFF010000016.1, from coordinate 38,467 downwards.
GGGTAACTTTATTGCGCATGGGCTAGTACCACTGGCAAACAATCCGCTTGGATTGGTTATTTTAGCCTTAATTTGTTCATTTCCATTACTTTCCCCATTCTTAGGTCCTGGTGCGGTTATTGCTCAAGTTATTGGGACATTAGTTGGTGTTCAAATTGGACTTGGTAATATTCCACCGCATTTAGCATTGCCAGCATTGTTTGCCATTAATGCACAAGCAGCATGCGACTTTATTCCGGTTGGTTTATCACTTGCTGAAGCTAAACAAGATACAGTTCGAGTAGGGGTACCATCGGTGTTAGTTAGCCGATTTTTAACCGGTGCGCCAACAGTATTAGTTGCATGGGCGGTATCGTTATTTATCTATCAATAGATTGTCTAAAAAATGGGATGGTTCCATCCCATTTTAAACTAACGTTAAAAATAAAAAGCTTGGATTAAGTGAAAGCAAGAAATAAGAAGGTTAATGATGTCAAATATTATCTATCAATCAAAAATTAGTCAAATTGGTGAGTTTGCTCAAGATGCATTAACTGATGGTATGTTAATCCTGTTTAAAACTGGAGCACCAGCAGATTTAGCGGATTATTGTTTTGTGCATAGTCATGATGATTTAAAACAAGATTTACAAGTTGGGCAGACCATTTATCTAGGTAAACAGAGTTACAAAATTACCGCGGTGGGTGATGTTGCTAGTGTTAATTTCCGTGAATTAGGTCATATCACATTAAAATTTGATAGTAATAATCAAGCCGAATTACCAGGAACCATTCATATAGAAGGCGAAACTCCAAGTCAGCTTTTTGTGGGTGATGAAATTAGAATTGTAAATGATTAAGGAACATAAAAAATGAAACAAGTAGCAGTTGTTATAGGTGGCGGACAAACTCTTGGTGAATTCTTATGTAAAGGTATCGCTGATGCTGGATACAAAGTTGCCGTTGCAGATTTGAATGCCGCTAATGCAAACAAAGTTGCAGATGAAATAAATCAAAAACATGGCGCTAGCACGGCAAAAGGCTTTGTTGTTGATGCAACCAAAGAAGATAGTGTCATCAAGTTAGCACAAGACGTTGAAGCTACATTTAAACATGCTGACTTATTAGTCTACAGTGCAGGAATTGCACGTGCAGCTCCAATTACCAGTTTTGCATTAAGTGATTTTCAATTATCGGTTGATGTCAACTTAACTGGTTATTTCTTATGTGCGCGTGAATTTGCAAAATTAATGGTAAAACATAATACCGCTGGTCGTATTATCCAAATCAATTCGAAATCTGGAAAAGTGGGTAGCAAACATAATTCAGGATACAGCGCAGCCAAATTTGGTGGGGTAGGGTTAACACAATCACTTGCCCTAGATCTTGCTGATTGTGGTATTACTGTAAACTCATTAATGTTAGGTAACTTATTAAAATCCCCTATGTTCCAATCGTTAATACCACAGTATGCTAAAAAATTAGGTATTCCTGAAAACCAAGTGGAACAAGTTTATATTGATAAAGTTCCCTTAAAACGAGGTTGTGATTATCAAGATGTACTTGACGTATTGCTATTTTATGCAAGTGATAAAGCATCATATTGCACAGGGCAATCAATCAACATTACTGGTGGACAAGTGATGTTCTAGTTAAAATAAAGTGCGAAAGTTAATTTAAACTTATCGCACTTTTTATTCTAGCTTAAACAAAATGGAAAAATATTAAATATGACGACTACTCTAGTTGCTATAGCGCTTATTGCTTGGTGTATTCAAATTATTTTTAGTTGGTTTCAAATTCGTCGTTTCAATAAAGCGTTTCTAGCTTTAAAAAAAGGTTGCTACTTAGGTGTTGGTCGTAGTAAAAGTAAACGATTTAGACCAAGAGTATTAATCGCAATTTCATTAGATGAAAATAAAGTTGTGATTGATTCTATCATAATGAAAGGGATCACGGTATTTGCATTGCCTAAATCTATTTCCCAGCTCCATGGCTTATCTGTATCAGAAATAATCCCTGAAAAAATATTTCCAAACGACGTAATATCACAAAGTGCGTTGATTGTTGCCTTAACAGCAAAAAATTAATAATTATCTTTTATTTTGAAAAGTAATTTCTTTCATTATAAAGTATAATGGTTTGCAAAATAAAATTTCCTATATACTAATAATGATGGAATCATAATATGAAAGTAAGGCAACGACAAACAGCTATTTTAGAATACCTGCAAAATAATGGGCAAGTTAGTATTGATGAATTAGTTGAGTATTTCAAAACGACTGGAACTACAATTCGTAAAGATCTCACTCAACTCAGCCAAAGTGGTCTAGTTTTACGTACTTACGGCGGCGCCATGTTAAACCGTGAAATTGGTGATAGAGCTATTGATCATAAAACTTATATCAACATTGCATCTAAAAAATCAATTGCATGCGAAGCAGTTAAATTGATCCACGAAGGTGACTCAATTATTTTTGACTCTGGAAGTACTGTTGCTCAGATGATTCCTATACTGACAAGTTTCAATAATTTGACTATTATGACTAACAGCTTACACATTGTAAATGAACTTGTTGCACATAATAATGATCATACTATTATCTTATCAGGTGGCACTTTTCGCCGTAAATCGGCCTCTTTTCACAGTAACAGTGCATCAACTGCGGCCATATTTGAATCTTACACTTTTGATAAACTATTTATGGGGGCCGATGGGATTGATTTAGTAGGGGGCGTGACAACATTTAATGAAAGCTATCACGGCAGTGTTGCCATGAGTAAAGCTGCGGCAAAATTAATATTATTAGCTGACTCAACCAAGTTTGGCAGGCGTAGTCCTAATGTTGTGTGTGACTTAAATGCTGTTGATACCATCATCACCGACAATAAATTAGATGACAAATATTATGAAGCACTCATACAACGAGGCATCAAAGTCATTAAAGTAGACGTAATTGATAAAGAATAAAAAATAGCATTGTTTAAATGTTGCATTAGCGGGAATCTATTTGAGTGATGCAAATTATTAACAAAACAAATTTAATTTACTCAAAATTAAAAACCCGCTAAAGCTGAGTGGCTAACAAGCGTACCGACTTATCACCTTAAAATAACAATCTAGCACGAATTGTTCCTGGCACGTTTTTCAGTTTAGATAACAACTCTTCAGCCTTACTTTGTTTAACTCTATCGATATCAATAACAACATAACCAATCTGAGGATCAGTTTGTAAATATTGTGCTGAAATATTAAGCCCTTGTTCAGCGAATAACGTATTGATAGCAGTTAGAACACCAGGTTGGTTACGATGAATATTAATAAAACGACTAGAGCCTTTAGCTGGAATAGGTAAAGAGGCTTCAGGAAAATTAACTGCTGAAAGTGTTGCACCAGTATCAGAATATTTAGCTAGTTTACTTGCGACCTCAATCCCAATATTTTCTTGTGCTTCGCTAGTTGAACCACCGATATGCGGAGTAATAATTACATTATCAAATTGACATAATGGAGATTCAAAAGGGTCGTTGTTACTAGCAGGCTCTGTTGGAAAAACATCAATAGCTGCCCCACTGAGTTTATTGGCTTTCAGAGCTTTAGTTAAAGCATCAAGATCGATAACTTTACCGCGTGAAGCATTGATTAAAATTGCGTCTTGTTTCATTGCATCAATTTCGTTATCACTAATCATTTTGATGGTTGTTGGATTTTCTGGCACATGCATTGAAACAATATCGCTTATTGCTAGTAATTCTTTCATTGTTGAAACTTGTTTAGCATTACCTAAAGGTAGTTTTGTTTCAATATCATAAAAATAAACATTCATCCCTAACGATTCAGCCAAAATACTTAGTTGGCTACCAATATGCCCATAACCAATAATACCCAAATTTTTACCACGAGCTTCGTGTGAACCTGTCGCAATCTTATTCCATTTTCCTCGGTGTGCTTTAGCATTTGCATCTGGTACTCGACGAAGTAATAATATTGCTTCGGCTAATACTAGTTCTGCTACAGATCGCGTATTTGAAAATGGTGCATTAAAAACAGGAATCCCTTTTACTGTCGCTGCATCAAGATCAACTTGGTTGGTACCTATACAAAAACAGCCAATGCCAGCAAGTTTAGGTGCAGAATCGATAATGTCCTTAGTTAATTGTGTTCTTGACCGGATCCCAATAAACCGGACATCTTTCAGAGCTTGCTTAAGTTCTTCAGGCGATAATGCGTTTTTATGATATTCAATATTGGTAAAGCCGGCGAATTTTAATATTTCAATTGCGCTAGGATGAACTCCCTCAAGTAATAAAAACTTATTTTCATCTTTGGTTAAAGTTTGAATAACCATTATTTCCTCTCTTTCCTTCAGCATACAAATTGGTACTTATAATTAAATACCATTATTAACTTTATTGTTGTAAATGATTTTATCTCAGCTCTTTTACACCCGTACTGCATCCAACAAGCGCAATATCAGCGCCTTTATTGGCAAATAATCCAACAGTAACCACACCTGAAATGCTATTAATTCGGTTTTCAAGCTCCATTGGTTTGGCAATGACAAGATCATGAACATCTAAAATCACATTACCATTATCAGTTATAACGCCTTGACGATATATTGGTTTACCGCCCAGCTTATATAACTCACGAGCAACATAGGAACGTGCCATTGGGATCACTTCAACCGGTAATGGGAATTTACCTAATACATCAACAACTTTTGATTCATCAACAATACAAATAAATTGTTTAGCAATGGCTGAAACAATTTTTTCGCGCGTTAAAGCTGCGCCACCACCTTTAATCATTTGCAACTGGTGATTGATTTCATCCGCACCATCGACATAGACATCCAAACAATCGACTTCATTACAATCGAGAACAGGAATACCATAGCTTTTTAATTTTTGGGTCGAAGCTTCCGAACTAGATACAGTACCTTTGATTTGATCTTTTATTGTTGCTAATGCATCAATAAAATGGGATGCAGTAGAGCCTGTTCCTACACCAATAAAAGAATCAGGTTTGATAAATTTCAAGGCTGACCAGCCTACGGCCTTTTTTAATTCGTCTTGTGTCATAATATCACCCCTATTTTGAGGATAATTTTTCTTAAAAAAATAAAATTTTGAAAGCAAAATTGTTGAAGATATGGCATAGTACCCAATTAGAAAGCAAAAATCATTAGGATTTTAAGAATTAAATCAACTTTGTGATAGGTTTAAAACTTATTACGATATTAAAGTAGATTAAATATTTGAGCAATGATCAAATCATTAATAAAGAGATTATGAAGCGTCCAGATTATAGAGCGTTACAAGCATTAGATGCGGTGATAAAGGAACGAGGATTTGAAAGAGCTGCTGATAAATTGTGTATTACACAACCTGCGGTTTCGCAACGTATCAAACAATTAGAAAGCTTTTTTGGTCAACAACTGCTAGTTAGGACCATTCCTCCGAAAGCAACCAAACAAGGTGAGCACCTGCTTGGCTTATTACATCAAGTTGAATTATTAGAACAGCAATGGTTAGGTGATAACGAGCAAAATGCCACACCGTTGTCGTTATCTATTGCGATTAATGCTGATTCTTTAGCAACTTGGTTCTTACCTGCGTTAAAACCAGTTTTAGATAAAAATATCTTACGTTTTGATATTCAAGTCAAAGATGAAGAACATACGTTAGAATTATTGCGTTTAGGGACAGTAGTTGGTGCGATTAGCATTCAAGCTAATCCTTTACCAGGTTGCTTGTCTGATTTATTAGGTGCTTTAGACTATATTTTTGTGGCTTCGCCTGATTTTGCTAAAAAGTACTTTCCAACTGGGGTAACTCGATCATCTTTATTAAAAGCGCCTGCTGTTGCATTCGATCATTTAGATGATATGCATCAGGCCTTCTTACAAGAAAACTTTAACCTTACGCCAGGTAGTGTAATTTGCCATATCACTAGTTCATCTGAAGCTTTTGTGCAATTAGCTAAACAAGGTTCGGCCTGCTGTATGTTACCAAAGTTGCAAGTTGAGCAAGAATTAAAAAATGGTGAATTAATTAACTTAACTGATGGGTTATATCAAAGACGTATGCTATATTGGCATCGTTTTGCTCCTGAAAGTAGTGTAATGCAAAATATCTCTGAAACCTTGATTCGTTATGCACAACGAACATTATCATAGCCTCAGGATTTAGATCACAAATAATAGATAAATTAAGTGATTTTTATACTGAAACACATACTTACCTGAAACTTTTTAACAAAATAAAGTCTATATTTAAAGAGCTGAAGATATGAGCCAATTAAAAAATGATCGTTATTTACGAGCTTTACAATGTTTGCCTGTAGACTATACACCAGTTTGGATGATGCGACAGGCTGGTCGTTATTTACCTGAGTATCGTCAATTAAGATCAAAAGCGGGTGATTTTATGACGATGTGTCAAACGCCAGAATTAGCTTGTGAGGTCACCTTACAACCATTACAACGATTTGAGCTTGATGCTGCTATTATTTTCTCTGATATTTTAACAATCCCTGATGCTATGGGGCTTGGCTTATATTTTGAATCGGGTGAAGGACCTAAATTTAAAAAATCGATATCTTGCATATCAGATATTGAACAGTTACCCATCCCAGATCCAGAGCAATCACTTAAATATGTGATGGATGCGATTCGATTAACAAAAAAAGAACTCAATGGTAAAGTTCCACTAATTGGTTTTTCGGGAAGCCCATGGACACTAGCCACCTACATGATTGAAGGGGGCAGTAGCAAAGCATTCACCAAAATTAAAAAGATGCTTTATAGTGAGCCCAAAGCGTTGCATCAACTACTTGAAAAACTCGCAAACAGTATCGCATTATATTTAAATGCACAAATTCAAGCAGGAGCACAATCGATTATGATTTTTGATACTTGGGGCGGCGTATTAAGTCATCAAAGCTATCAAACATTTTCACTTGACTATATGCAACAGATCTTATCGCAATTAAAACAAGGTAAAAAAAGTCAAGATATAACCTCGTACATTCCTGTTACTTTATTTACTAAAGGAGGAGGAATATGGCTTGATCGTATTATTAATACAGGTTGTGATGCGGTGGGAGTAGATTGGACTGTAAATTTAAGCCAGATTACTCAAAAAGGGAAAATAGCAGTACAAGGGAATTTAGATCCTTCCGTTTTATATGCAGGAAAGCAAACAATTGAATCCAATGTAGAGGCCGTTCTTAATGAATATGGCTATCACAATGGGCATGTTTTTAATTTAGGGCATGGTATTCACCAAGATATCCCTGTAGAGAATGTACAGTATTTGATTGAAGCGGTACATCGACTATCAAAAAGGTTTCATCATGATTAAAAATCCTGTTCAATTAAGGCTAGAAAAGTTACCACAATGGAAACAACGTCTATTTATGGTCTGCTTATGTGAACGAATGTATCCCAACTTTGTTTTTTATTGTCATCAACAACATCATGAAGATGATGCTAAAAATTATAAAAAAATACTGGATTTAGTTTGGGAATCACTATTAGTTGAAGATGTAAAAATCAATTTTGATTTACAGCTTGAGAAATTAGAACTCATTATTCCAACTGTAACTGATGATAGTCCTTATATGGTTTATCCAGCCATCGATGCTTGTCATGCACTTGGTGAGGTCTTACACTCTTACTTGAGTGGTGAAATCGCTGAACATACAGCTAAAGTCAGTAGTATATCAGCAACTACAGTTGCTGAATTTGAAATGACCAAAACAAATGTTACTCTTTCAGAAGATGAACAACAAACTTTGCCTAGTGTTATAGATGAATTCGATTTGCAGTGGGAAATATTTCGATTGCTACGCGAAGAAAATAATGAAATGAATGAGTTGATAAAAGGCTTGAAAGATGAAATTCGAGCAGCGGGAACTAGTAATATTGGTGTTTTTTTGAGCTATCAAGGCGTTTAAAGTGTAATTTTTAAAATTTTTATTAAATTTTTCTTTAATATTGGACAAATATAGACTACATTTAACAGCAATGTAATCTAAGCAACGTTTACAGTAACGACGCTAAAATATTAAGTTTTAGCTTCGTTTATAATGTTAACTTTAACAATAAAATAATATGTAAGGATATACCCATGAATAAAACAGAACTTGTCGACGCTATTGCTAGCAAAGCTGATATTACCAAAGTAGCTGCAAAAACGGCGTTGGAAGCTACATTAGCCGCTATTACTGAATCATTGAAAGCTGGTGAGCCAGTTCAATTAGTTGGTTTTGGTACATTTAAAGTTAATTCTCGTAAAGCTCGTACTGGTCGTAATCCAAAAACTGGTAAAGAAATTAAAATTGCAGCAAGTAAAGTACCAGCATTCGTATCAGGTAAAACTTTAAAAGAAGCAATCAAATAAGTTGCTTTTTCTTACTGTCAACTTGATTGATAGAAGTATTAGGTCATAGGGTATAGTCTTATGACCTTATCAACTCAATAAAAATACATTATTTTAAGGCAAATTGCTTTCGCTTTTTCTTGTTTATAAGTAGTATTAGAACCAAATTAAAATTATATTACTAATAATTTTAAGTGGTTATTTCAACCCATTTCGCTTGTAATATATCAATCAAATCTTGAGGCGCAATTTCAATTTCTAATCCTCTTCGCCCGCCTGATATAAACATTGTTGTGTGCTCACTTGCACTTAAATCAATGAGTGTGGGTAGTTGTTGTTTTTGACCGAGTGGACTAATTCCTCCCACCAAATAACCTGTTACCTTTTGAGCTAAATTAGGATCAGCTAAATCTATTTTTTTACATTTTAGTGCTTTTGCGACTTTTTTAAGATCCAAATGTCTATCGACGGGCAATACACAAACCGCTAACGTCTTATTATTACCGTTTAAACTTACAATCAAGGTTTTAAATACCTGTGTAGCTGTAACATTCAAACTGGGATCAAGTTTATTAACCGCTTCTTGCCCGTAGTTAGTTTGGTTGGGATCGTGTTTATATTGGTGGATATTAAATTTGATTTTTAGCTTTTTAAGTAAATCAATTGCTGGAGTCATAGCTTTTATCCAATAGATTTAGTTAAATCAAAATAGTATATGGTAAGCGATATCCTTACCAAAATAGAGTTGGTAAGGAAATGAATAACAATTAAAGAATTAATTAGTGGTCTTCTTTATTTTTATCATCATTGCTAGTAGACGGTGCTGCTGAGTTAGAGGCACTATTTGCTAGCGTATAAAGACGATAGAAAAAGCTAGTAACAAAAATATCAAAAAAGATACTACAGAAAGAGAAGATGGTATCAAGGACAAAATTGTCACTATCGAACGCAATAGCTAATTGAGTAAAAACCATCACAAATGCAAGGAAGATTAATACCATCAAAATAGCTGAGCGCCACTGGGTTTTTGATGACTGAATGCTTAATGAAAGTGAGTCAAGAATATTGTTTTGACCAGGTTCAACCAGCGAAGCAAAAAAGAAGTTACAAAAGATAATTAAAATTAGAATTGGAATCAGTAATACTAAAAAAATTAATATAAAAATAAGTTCTTTAGGTAAAAGCAAATTTAAACTAATAAGTACTATCAATAACATAAATGAGACTAAAAATATAAAGACTCCAATGATAAGATAAAAAAGAATAATTTTTAATGTATTTGATAACGCTTTAGACAGTAATAGATTTAAATTAAGTTTATCGCTAATATAAAGGTTAGAAATAGTTGCTATACTAATTGCTTTTAAAATAATGCTAATTAGTAATGTCAACATCACGAATAAAACATAGTTAGTTAAATTTTGTGAAAAATAGATTTGTTCAGCTAGATTTTGTTTGTCAAAGAAAGAATTAAAAAACGCATGAATTAAAGCTAGCGTTAGACTAACAAGAACAAATTGCGTAATGCGATTACGAATAAAATTGCATGTTTGTATAAAAACTAAAGAAAAAGAGATTTTTTTTTGCATTTCTATGTAAGTTCCTTATATGTGGTAACTGATTTAGTTACCACTATTATTTTTGAATGATTAAATTCGTAAATTAAGCTTGCAATAATGAAATATCCGCAACTTTTAAGAATAAATTTTGTAGCTTTTTCAAAAGTGCTAATCGATTAAGCCTAATCCCTTCATTGTCAACCATAACCATGACAGAATCAAAAAACGCATTCACTGCCTCTTTTAATGACGATAATTCAATTAACGCATCTTGATAACGGCTTTCACTAAAATACGGTGAAAGTTTATCGGTTAAAATCGCCAATTTTTTAGCTAATTCACCTTCTGCGCCTGTCTCTAGCAAGGCTGCATTGATCTGCTCAGGAATAGTAACCTCAATTTTAGATAAAATATTTGACACACGCTTATTAGCTTCGGCTAATGACGAGGCTTCGGGCAAGGTTCTAAAGTGAGTGACTGCCTTAACGCGTGCATCAAAATCAGCGGGTTTAGTTGGATTAAGTGCTAAAACTGCTTGAATCGTATCAATTGCAAAGCCTTGTTCTTGATACCAAGCTCGGAAACGACCCTGCATAAAATTAACAATATCGTCAACTACGTTTTTATTATTAAGCTTATCGCCATATAATGATGCGGCATAATTGGCTAATTCAACTAGATCTAAAGGCAGTGCCTTTTCAACAATAATACGTAAAACACCAATAGCAGCGCGACGCAATGCAAAAGGATCTTTATCACCTTTAGGATGCTGACCAATACCAAAAATGCCGGCTAAAGTATCTAATTTTTCAGCGATAGAAACTGAACAAGAAACAGCAGTACTTGGTAATTCATCACCAGCAAAACGCGGTTTATATTGTTCTTCAATGGCGGTTGCAACTTCAATACTTTCGCCATCTTTAAGGGCCAAATAACGTCCCATAATACCTTGTGTTTCAGGGAATTCAAAAACAGTATTAGTCACTAAATCGCATTTTGTTAATTTGCCCGCTCGTTTGGCTTGCTCAACATCAGCCCCAATTTTATCGGCAATAAAGCCAGATAACGATTCAATGCGAATTGCTTTATCCTTAACTGTTCCAAGCTGTTGTTGAAATAAAACTGTTTCAAGACGAGGCAAACGGTCTTCTAAACGTTGTTTTAAATCAGTTTGATAAAAGAATTCAGCATCGGCAAGGCGAGGGCGAACCACTTTCTCATTACCCGAAATTACAACTTGTGGATCTTTTGACTCAATATTAGCCACAAAAATAAAGTTTGGTAATAATTTGCCTTGTTTATCATAAACAGGAAAGTATTTTTGATCGCCCTTCATGGTATAAACCAATGATTCAGCAGGAACCTCTAAAAATCGCTCCTCAAATTTAGCAGTTAACACAACAGGCCATTCAACTAGAGAGGAAACTTCTTCAAGCAAATTATCTGTTAAATCTGCTTTACCATTTAATTTTGCAGCTTCTTCTTCAGCTTGTTGTTTAATAATAGATTTACGTTTATCGTAGTCAGCAATTACCTTACCACGTTGTTCCAAAATTTCAGGATACTGGTCTGCATTATCAATAGTGAACTCTTGCTCACCCATAAAACGATGGCCACGAATAATACGATCTGATTTAATCTCTAAAATCGTACCAGGCACAAGCTCATCACCATACAACATGGTAACAGTATGACATGGACGAATAAATTCAACTTGGCGAGCCGCCCAACGCATTGGTTTAGGGATAGGTAATTTGCTTAATGCGGTTTTAACCATATCACATAACAAATTAACAACTGGCTGACCTTTTTGATTTTGAGTATAAGAAAGCCATTCACCTTTATCAGTTTGTATACGTTCTGCCTGATCAACTGTAATACCACAACCACGAGCCCAACCTTCAGCAGCTTTAGTTGCATTTCCATTGGCATCAAAGGCTGCGCTGACCGCAGGACCACGTTTAACTATTTGGCTATCGGGTTGCGTATCATTCAAATTTAAAACTTTTAATGCTAAACGGCGAGGCGATGCATACCAAAGCACTTCACCATGTTCCAAATTGGCATTATCAAGCTGTTGTATAAAATTAGCCGCAAAGCTTTCTGCTAACGTGCGGAGTGATTTGGGTGGTAACTCTTCGGTACCAATTTCCACTAAAAATGTTTTTTGCATAATCTTCTAATTCCTACTTTGATGCACTTTCGTTAGATTGTGAATTTTGGCACATAGGGAAGCCAAGTGCTTCGCGAGATGCGTAATAGGCTTCCGCCACCATTTTGGTTAATGTTCTGATGCGCAAAATATAACGTTGTCGCTCAGTTACTGAAATCGCTTTACGAGCATCAAGTAAATTAAAACAGTGGGCCGCTTTTAAGATGCGTTCATAAGCAGGTAGTGGTAGTGGTTTTTCTAACTCAAGCAAAAACTTGGCTTCTTTTTCGTGTTGTTCAAAACAATAAAATAAAAATTCAACATTGGCGTATTCAAAATTATAAGTGGACTGCTCAACTTCGTTTTGATGGAACACATCACCATAGGTTGTTTTACCAAATGCTCCATCACTCCAAACCAAATCATAAACACTATCCACGCCTTGAATATACATTGCTAAGCGTTCAAGTCCATAAGTGATTTCACCAGTAACTGGTTTACATTCAAGCCCACCAACTTGTTGAAAGTAAGTAAATTGGGTTACTTCCATACCATTTAACCAAACTTCCCATCCAAGCCCCCAAGCACCAAGGGTTGGGTTTTCCCAATTATCTTCAACAAAACGGATATCATTAACAGTTGGATCAAGACCTAATTGTTTTAACGAACCTAAATAAAGCTCTTGAATATTATCAGGAGAAGGTTTTAAGATAACTTGAAATTGATAATAATGCTGAAGCCTGTTTGGATTCTCGCCATAGCGGCCATCGGTTGGGCGGCGAGATGGTTGAACATAAGCTGCATTAATAGGTTCTGGCCCAAGCGCTCGTAGGCAAGTCATCGGGTGAGACGTTCCCGCACCGACTTCCATATCCAAAGGCTGAATCACAGTGCATCCCTGATTAGCCCAGTAGTCTTGTAACGTAAGAATTAACCCCTGAAAGGTTTTGACATTAAACTTTTGCATGATGTTATCTTTATGGTTGAATTGATATTTCGATAATTTAAATAGTGCTATATATTATACTTTTTATCAATACTTGTGAAATGCCTAATCAGGCTCTGTCTAATATTGAATAAATGATTGATTTTTCTTTAAAAATAAAAAATTAAATAAAATCAATGCCCTACCTGAACGTTTTTTATGGAAAAGTAGAACCATATATAATCTTTTCTGATTAACATTAATTAATCTTTTAATATCAGCTAAATAGATTATATTTTATTGGTAATATGTAATGTACCTTATTTAGCTGTTGGATAAATAGCCACGACATTTATGTATTATTTTTATTGTCATTTGTTAAAAATTGACAAATTTCTTGTTGTGATTTGAGTGTTCTAATGTTTTGTAAGACTTCTGACGCTTGAACATAGTGACGTTTTAAGTAAGCAAGCCATTGTTTGATGCGAGCAGAGTGATAAAGCGGTTTAGCATTATCAATAGATGATGTTGCATAGTGAATTAAAATTTCCATCACTTGTTGCCAATTTAATGCTGATTGCTCAGTTCGTATCATATTAGCTAGGTTTGGAATAGTTAAAATACCGCGCCCTAGCATAATGTCATTAGTTTGGCTTTGGCTTATGCAATTTTTTGCATCTGCAATAGAGAAAATTTCACCATTAGCAATAACAGGAATTTTTAAGTGCTGTTTGATTTGGCCTATTGTTTGCCAATCTATTTTTTCGGTTTTATAGCCGTCTTCTTTGGTCCTTCCGTGAATTGCTATTTCATTGGCTCCAGCAAGTTCAATTGCGTTGGCAATTTCGTGACAATGCGATTTATTATCCCAACCTAAGCGAATTTTGACTGATAATTTATTTGTTGTACCTATAGCTTGTCGTACCTGGCTGACAATATTAAATATCTGCTCTGGATATTGTAATAAATAAGCGCCACCGTGGCTGCCAACTACAGTTTTGGCTGGGCAACCAAAATTGATATCTATACCATAAGAACCTAATTCGATAGCTTTAATAGCATTTTCAGCCATCCACTCTGGTGACTGTCCTAAAATTTGGACACGAACTGGCGTGCCAGATTCGGTTTTTCCATTATTGTAAAGTTCAGGACATAGGCGATAGAAAGTCCTATTTGATAATTTGTGATGGGTCACTCTGATAAATTCTGTAACACAATAATCAAATTGGTTAATTTCAGTTAAAAGTTGCCTGACTTGATAATCAAGTACTCCCTCCATAGGAGCTAAAATAATTCGATTAATTTTCATTGAGAAACCTGATTGGTATTACCATTACCACAAACGGGACAATTAGGTTGTTTGGTAAATTTAACTTGGCTAAACTCCATTGTCATTGTATCAGTCATTAATACACGACCAATTAATGGTTTTCCATATTGAGTTAACACTTTTATCGCTTCTAAGGCTTGCATGGAACCAAACATTCCAACAAGCGGAGCCATGACGCCGGTCTCAACACAAGTGAGTTGATCTTTACCAAATAAGCGACTTAAACAGTGATAACAGGGTTCATTAGGTTGGTATGTAAATACACTTAATAACCCCTCCATACGGATTGCCGCTCCAGAAACTAACGTTTTTTTTACTTGAAAGCAACAGCGGTTAATTTGCTCTCGTGTCACTAGGTTATCCGTACAGTCTATGACAATATCATGTTGTTTAATAAGTGAAATAAGCTTATTATCATCAAGTCGCTGATTTACTGTTTCAATTAACGTATTGGCATTTATATTGGTTAAGGCCTCTTTTGCCACCTCGACTTTGTATTGATTAATAAAGCTTTCGGTATATAAGATTTGTCGATTTAAGTTGGATTTTGATATGGTGTCAAAATCAACTAACGTTAATTTTCCTAAACCTGATGCCGCTAAATAGAGTGATGCAGCGCAACCAAGTCCGCCTAAACCAATGATCAGTGCTGAACTGTTTTTCAATATTTGCTGTTTATCAATATCGAAATCACGCAATGTGATTTGTCTATCATAACGAAACAATTCTTGATCTGTAAGTTCTAGCATATTGTGCGATTATTATTGTGGTTAATTATGAAGAAGCATTATAACAGAAACTTGGCACAACAATGTGCCAAGCTATTAAGATTATTTGTCAAAGCCAGATAGAAAGGTTAAATATTCCTCTTTGGTCATTAGTGGTTTATATTCTGACATCAGTTTCTGTGCAGGTTTGGCATCATCATAAAGTAAATCAATAATTGTACATGCCATCATTTGTGCAGGACGGATGTAAGCCATTTCTTCATCAAATACCGTATAATCTTTACCATGTAAAACCCCTCGAACTGAACCAATCCATGGGTGGCTAACAGGCATAATGTGAGATAAATCTCCAGTATCCGTACTACCTGTCATATGAGGCGCAATCCAAACATTATCAGCACCAATTAGATCTTGTGCATTACTTTGTAAAAAGTCATTAAGTGTTGGATTGTTTTGCAAAGGTAAATAACCTGGTAGATCTTTAATTTCACACGTTGCCCCAACAGCCATTGCTCCAGCTTTTAATGCTTGATTTATTCGTTCATTGGCATCAATCATGGCAGGCACATTGCCTGCGCGCACATAGCTTTCCATTCTGACATCGCTTGGAACTACATTTACTAAATCACCACCTTGGGTAATAATTGGATGGAATCTAATGTAGTCTTTTTCTTGAAATGTTTCACGAATAGCATGCACCCCCATCATTCCCATCATCGCAGCATTTAAGGCATTGACGCCAGCATGAGGCGCTGCAGCAGCATGTGCTGCCTCACCTTTATATTTAATTAATTTTCCGATAAAACCATTGCTAGTTGTTGATATTTCGATAAAACCATTTTGACGTTCATTAGGTACACTAGTTAAATGTATTTGTAATGCCATATCAATATCGTCAAACTCGCCACGTGAAATTAACTCTGGTTTGCCACCAATATATTTGATTTTACCTTCTTCTATTAAGCGATTTCGATAAGTTATTTCAACATATTCTTCTGCTGGAACAGCAAATGGTACGACATCGCCAGCTAAAAATTGCATAGCCCCTGAATCAATTAATCCCATCGTTACTGCCATCATATTTGCAATTTGAGCATTATGTCCACAGCAGTGCGCAGCACCAGATGTTTCGTCAGCAGCAGGATGATCTGCACAAATAATAGCATCAAGCTCGCCGATAACGGCAATGCTATATTTACTACCTTTTCCTCCTTTTAGGCGACCTTTTACTCCTGTTATTGCTAATTTATTTTTAAATGGAATACCTAGTTTTTCAAAAGTTTGCTCAACTTTTTGAGCTGTTTTGTGTTCTTTATAACCAAGTTCAGGTTCTACCCAAATTGATTCAGCAATCGCCTTAATATCGGCTTTACGGTTTGCAATTGCACTACAAACCTTTTTTTTAAGTTCTTCTTTTGTCATAAATTAAATCCTAGTGCAAATTAGATAACACCTTCCCAATGCAAGGTGATTTGAGCAATGATTGCTGCCAAAATAAAAGTGCCTGAAAATACCGCTAATGAAACAGGAATAATTCGCCATGAGATACTTTTAAATAATGCTAAATCTTTACCAATAGCCAATCCAGCATAAGCAAGCACTGGGGTACAAACCGCTAATAAAGAAACCTTGTCAGTAAGTGAAACAACTTGTTCATGAAAAGGGAAAATAGGTGATGAAGCCACTGCGGCTACAACTGATACCCATAAAATAACTGGAAATTTGTTTAATACTGGAATTTTGCCAACAAAATAACCAACAATTGATATAACAACTAAAATTGATAACGCTTCTAATGACAGCATAAAATCAATTTTGTAACCTACTGTATTACCAGCAGCCATAATAATGGCAACTAAGATCAGTAAAAATATTGTTTCTAAACTTTTCATTATAGCGCTCCTTCTTTATTACGTCGTAAACGGGAAAAGATGTTATATAAGAAAGAGGCAAACGGTAGTGAAAATAATGTATAAATATAAATACCAACAACACTCGACATTAAGTTTGCTGTTGTTGCATAGGCTTTGATTTCACTAGCCATTTCTGGATAAAGGTCACTTATTGGAGCAAGTGATGCCGCCATCATACTACCACTTCCAACCCCAGCTCCCATGGCTAAAGCATAAGGATGGAGAATATCTAGTTTTGCCATCACGCTTGCTAGTATACTCATCCAAATAGCACCATAAAGTGTGCCACAAACATACATCGCCATAACGCCTCGACCTTCAGCGGAGTCCAATCCATATTTATCTGCAACAATTGCTATATTCGGTTCGCGAGCAACAGAATAAGTTGCACCTACAGCTTCCCGTTTCATGCCTAATATCATTGCTAGTGGCAAACCCAATAAAATCGTACCAGCAAAATGACCTAATTCCTGAAAAATTAATGCTAACTTAGCATCTTTTAGAATCATATCAATCTTAGGACCGACAGAAACGCCAAGCTTGGCAATAAGTAACATCAAAGTTACAATCATGATGGCGCTGGCATTATTCATATTTTTTAGTTTTAATATTTTTAATTTGGGAACACTTATTATTCCACCAATGATCATGGCGTATAACATCGGATACACGGCGATAATCCAAATAGACTGCTTACCGATAAACTCACATGCCAAAACAACGACTAGTGCAAGTAAATGCACTTTATAATCTCGTAAAACTTTCATTATTACTCCTTAATTTATTTAAAATATTTTTAAAGTATCGTTGCCCCTAATGTATTTTTAAAATGATTTAAAGCCCATTGATGACCGATTGGATCAAAGCTGGCTACTGCCTTTTTATGAATAAATATTTTATACCCTAAATTATAGGCATCTACTGCTGTGTGCAATATGCAAATATCAGTACAAACTCCTGTCAAATGGATTTCACTGATGCATCTTTCGCGTAATCGTAAATCAAGATCTGTCCCACAAAAAGCTGAATAGTGGCGCTTATTTATCCAATAGATATGATTAGTATTTTTATATTTTTGATAAAGGTTATTTAAACTACCAAATAATTGTTGTCCTAAAGTACCAATTATATTATGAGGCGGAAAAAGAGAATATTCAGGGTGAAATCTATCAGAAGGGTCATGAGAATCGATAGCAAAAACGATAAAATTATTATTTTTTATAAATGATTCTGCTAAGTTTAGCATTTCCGCTTCAATTTTTTGACCAGCTAGGCCTGTAGTTAAAGCTCCATTATCAGCAACAAAATCATTTGTATAATCAATTGAAATTAACGCTTTCATATCAAGTAAATAGGCTATTAAATAATATTAAAGCTTATTAATAAATATTTGATATGACAAGTTATTTTCAATAAGTAATTTGATTATGTTTTTTATAAAATTAAGATCTAATTGGTATCTTTTTGAATTTAATTTATTTTATAAAAACTTTTATAAAGTAAATTTATTATTAAAAACTAACTATAAATAAATTAAATGAAAATTATTTTAAATCATGGTCTTTATACCCTGATAAATTGCTCTATAATAATTATCATTATTGCTAATAGTACACAGGATATTTTAATGAGAACAATTTATTGCGGACAACTCAATGCAAGTTATATTAATCAAGAAGTAACATTATGTGGTTGGGTCAATAAACGCCGAGACTTAGGCGGTATGATTTTTATCGATATGCGTGATCGTGAAGGTATTGTACAAGTTTTTTTTGATCCTGATTATCAACAAGCATATCAACTTGCTGGTGAACTTCGTAATGAATTTTGTATCCAAATTAAAGGCAAAGTAAGAGCTCGTCCGGAAGGTCAAATCAATAAAGATATGGCAACCGGAGAGGTTGAAATTTTGGCAACTGAATTGAAAATATTTAACCGTAGCGATGTATTGCCTCTTGATTTCAATCAAAACAACAGTGAAGAGCAACGTCTAAAATATCGTTATATTGACTTGCGTCGCCCTGAAATGGCAACGATCTTTAAAACGCGAGCTAAAATTACCGCATTTGTTCGTTCGTTTATGAACGAACATGGTTTTTTAGATATCGAAACGCCAATGTTAACCAAAGCAACTCCAGAGGGCGCAAGAGATTACTTGGTTCCAAGTCGAATCCATAAAGGTGAGTTTTATGCGCTGCCACAATCGCCACAATTATTTAAACAATTGCTAATGATGTCAGGATTCGACCGTTATTATCAAATTGTAAAATGTTTTCGTGATGAAGATTTAAGAGCCGATCGTCAACCTGAGTTTACGCAAATCGATGTTGAAACTTCATTTATGACAGCAGAGCAAGTGCGTGATGTTATGGAGAAGATGATTCGTGAGCTTTGGTTACATGTTAAAAATGTGGATTTAGGTAAGTTTCCTATTATGACTTTTGCTGAAGCGATGCGTCGCTTTGGAAGTGATAAGCCTGATCTGCGTAATCCGCTTGAAATTATTGATGTGGCTGATTTGGTTAAAGATGTTGATTTTAAAGTGTTTTCAACACCAGCTAACGATCCGAAAGGACGCGTTGCATTGCTTTGTATTCCAAACGGTGCACAATTAACACGTAAACAACTTGATGAATATACGCAATTCATTTCAGTTTACGGCGCAAAAGGTATGGCTTGGATTAAAGTTAATGAACGTTGCAAAGGGTTAGAAGGTGTACAAAGCCCAGTTGCTAAATTCTTTAATGAATTGCAAATGGAAGCACTGCTTAATCGTGCCAATGCTAAAGATGGTGATATTTTATTATTTGGTGCCGATAGCTATAAAGTAGTGAGTGATGCGTTAGGGGCATTACGTTTAAAAGTTGGTAAAGATTTAGGTTTAACCGATGAAAGTAAATGGGCGGTACTTTGGGTTATTGATTTCCCGATGTTTGAAGAAACAGATGAAGGTTTAAGTGCTATGCATCATCCATTTACGTCACCAAAAGATTATACACCAGAAGAACTTCTGAATAATCCTGAAAATGCTGTTGCAAATGCTTATGATATGGTAATCAATGGTTATGAGGTTGGTGGTGGATCGGTTCGTATTCACCGTAGCGAAATGCAACAAGCCGTCTTTTCAATTTTAGGTATTAATGAACATGATCAACGTGAGAAATTTGGCTTTTTACTTGATGCATTAAAATATGGTACACCTCCTCATGCAGGATTGGCATTTGGATTAGATCGATTAAGTATGTTATTAACTGGAACGGATAATATTCGCGATGTGATAGCGTTTCCTAAAACTACAGCAGCAACTTGTTTACTTACTGATGCTCCAAGCCCAGCCAATATTGCAGCATTGACTGAACTTGGTATTGAAGTAAGTAAAAAATAGTGATATTTGATGCGAAAATTCAAAAAACCTGAATCTGTTCTGGTGGTGATTTTCTGCCAGACAACAAACCGTTGCCTTATGTTACAGCGCCAAGACGACCCTTGTTTTTGGCAATCAGTAACAGGTAGTATGGAAAATAATGAGCTACCACGAGAAACAGCAATTCGTGAGGTTTTTGAAGAAACAGGCATTGATATTATAGGGCAAAATCTTGAGTTAATTGATGCAAAGTATTCCGTTGAATTTGAGATTTTCCCGCAATTTAGACATAAATATGCACCAGAAGTTAAGCTAAATAAAGAACATTGGTTTTATCTGCCTATTATTAATGAGATAATACCAGTACTTACTGAGCATTTAGATTATCAATGGTTAACAATTGATGAAGCAATCAATCTTACTTTATCTCCAAATAACAGTAAAGCTATTGGTAATATTCACAATTTGATTAAATCTAATTAAGAGGTTTGAAAATGAAATTAAGCCTATATGCCGTTGCGTTGTCCTGCTTATGTTTTTTTGTACAAACTTGTAATGCCGATATAAATATAAAAAAGTGCCAACCTAATCAAAATGATTATATTATTTTCGATGAGTATGACGTTAAAATATCAGAGAAGATAATTGATTATAAATTACATGATCAACCTGAAAAACGTGAAAATAGTGTTATTCAGATATTTGCTAATGAAAATAGTGATGATCGAAATGACTGGATAGCCTCGTTTCTATTTGATGATCAATCTGAACAATTTTTATTTTATCAAGTTGATCAAGATAAATTTATTGAAATCGATAAAAAACAATTTGATGCCTTATTACCTAAAATTGTTGAGTGTAATCAAAATAAACAAGTACCTATATATAGTGAAAACTTTGATGCAGATTAGTTAAATATCAAAGCTACATTAGTATTAAGTATTAAAAATGATTTTAGGATTTGGTTAACTCAAGACTATTAAGTAACAGGGAGTAGTAATAAATGAATTTTTCAAATTTTAGAGATTTTTTAGATTATCTTGAACAACAAGGTGAATTAAAAAAAATTACTTTTCCTGTTAATCCTTATCTCGAAATGACCGAAATTGCTGATCGTGTTTTACGTAATGGAGGCCCTGCTTTATTATTCGAAAATCCGATTGGTTATGATATGCCTGTTTTATGTAATTTGTTTGGCACCGCTAAACGTGTTGCAATGGGAATGGGGCGTGAAGATACTTCAGCTTTGCGTGAAATTGGTGAGTTATTGGCATTTTTACGTGAACCCGAACCGCCTAAGGGCATACGGCAATTTTTTAATGTGTTACCTAAGTATAAACAAGTACTAAATATGCCAGTCAAACATCGTTCTTCAGCACCATGCCAAGAGGTGATTTTTAAGGATGATGAGGTGGATTTGACTCGTTTACCTATTATGCATTGCTGGCCCGAAGATGTAGCACCTCTGTTATCTTGGGGACTAACTATTACTAAAGGTCCTTATAAAGATCGACAAAATGTGGGCATTTATCGCTTGCAACTTTTAGGAAAAAATAAATTGATCATGCGTTGGCTGTCACATCGTGGTGGTGCACTTGATTTTGCCGAATGGCAACAAGCACACCCAAACGAAAGATTTCCAGTTAGTATTGCTATTGGAGCTGATCCAGCCACCATTTTAGGTGCAGTGACACCAGTGCCAGATACTCTACCTGAATATGCTTTTTCTGGATTATTACGTGGTAGCCGAACAGAGGTAGTCAAATCGTTATCGAATGATTTAGAAGTTCCAGCTAGTGCAGAGATAATTCTTGAAGGTTATATTGATCCTAATGAGTTAGCATCAGAAGGTCCGTATGGTGATCACACAGGTTATTATAATGAAGTTGAGCAATTTTCCGTATTTACCGTAACGCACTTAACTCGCCGGAAAGATGCGATTTATCACTCAACTTATACAGGTAGACCACCAGATGAACCCGCAATCATGGGACTTGCTTTGAATGAAGTTTTTATTCCAATTTTACAAAAGCAGTTTCCTGAAATTGTTGATTTTTATTTACCGCCAGAAGGATGTTCATACCGTATTGCGATTGTTACTATTAAAAAGCAATATCCAGGTCATGCTAAACGAGTTATGATGGGAGTTTGGTCGTATTTAAGGCAATTTATGTATACCAAATTTGTAATTGTCTGTGATGATGATATTAATGCACGTGACTGGAAAGATGTAATGTGGGCTATTTCGACACGTATGGATCCTCATCGGGATACGACTTTTATTGATAATACACCGATCGATTATTTGGACTTTGCTTCACCTGTATCAGGATTAGGCTCTAAAATGGGTTTAGATGCTACCAATAAATGGACAGGTGAAACAAATCGTGAATGGGGAAAGATAATTAAGAAAGATCCAAAAGTCATTGCCCATATTGACGAAATTTGGGATGAGTTAGGTTTATAGAATTATCTTTAATCAATATTAATTGTATAAATAAAATAGCCCAAATAAGAATTAAACAAAAACTATTCCCTTATATTGCATTTATGTATAATTATTAAAATTGCTATAATAATTAAAAAATATGAAAAAAATTCAAATATTGTTAGTACTATTGTTATCTATTTCTTATAGTGCAATGGCTACAAATTATAAGACGCAATCAGATGATACTCAATTAAAGCTTAAAGCGTCAGATTCATTGCTCCCTTCTTTACGTTTGTCTGCAGAAAAAGGGAACTCAGAAGCTCAGTACTCATTAGGAAATATTTATAAACAAGGATTAGGTGTTGAGGTTAGTGATGTTCGAGCTTTTTTCTGGTATAAAAAAGCGGCTGAACAAGGGCTTGCCAAAGCACAAAATAATTTAGCATTTATGTACCAAAGTGGTTTAGGTACTGAACCTGATTTAAATGAAGCATTTAAATATTTTAAATTAGCGGCAGATCAAAATTATGCATTAGCTAAATATAATTTAGCTTTAATGTATAAAGAAGGCAATGGAGTAGAAAAAAACATACCGACTGCGATTGATTATTTTACAAAGGCTGGTGATGAAGGTATTTATGACGCTTATCTAAATCTTGGTATTATGTATTTTTTTGGTGATGGCGTAAAAGAAGATCGCATGACGGCAGCTGATTGGTTTAGTAAAGCAGCTAAAGATAATATTCCAGAAGCACAATATTATTTGGGGTTAATGTCTGAAAATGGCGATGGTTTAACCCAAGATTATGTGGCAGCTAGCTATTTTTATACACAAGCGGCAGAGCATGGCCATGTATTAGCGATGTACAATTTAGCAATTATGTATGTAACAGGTACAGGAACTAAACCGGACAATACGCAAGCGGCATATTGGTTCACTAAAGCCGCTGAAGCTGGTAACGCTGATGCTCAATATAATATTGGTGTGATGTATGATGTAGGTGGAGGAGTGCCTAAAGACGAGGAAAAAGCCGTTGAATGGTATCTAAAAGCTGCAGAGCAGGGCAGTGTTGATGCTCAATATAATTTAGGTGTTAAATATCTAGAAGGTGAAGGTACGGATAAAGATCAAGAGCGTGCTATTTATTGGTTTACTAAAGCTAGTGAGCAAGGAGATCAAGACGCTAAAGCTTATTTAGAACAATTATTACCAGAAAATTAAAAAAGGCATTAGCCTTTTTTAATTTATCCAGAGTTTCTCATACCCGCTGCGATTCCTGAGATGGTAATCATTAGTCCTTGTTCAACTATGATGTTTTCATTATCATTATCGTTGTTTTTTCGTGAGCGACTTAGTAACTCTACTTGTAATAAGTTTAATGGTTCAATGTAAGTATTACGTAATGCTACCGACTGTGCTATCCAAGGTAAATCAGCCATTAAACTAATATCATCAGTGATAGTTAATACTGTATTGATATCTTGGGTTAGCAAATTTCTTAATTCTTCACCTAATGGCCATAATGCAGGATCGACTAAACGTTGTTCGTAATATTGGTGAATATTTGGCGCAGATTTTGCGTAAACCATTTCAAGCATACCTAATCGGGCATTAAAGAAAGGCCAATTGTGGTACATCTCTTTAAGAATGTTTTGTCTGCCTTCTCCAATAATAGCTCTTAGTGCACTACCTGCACCGAGCCAAGATGGCACCATTAAACGGTTTTGTGTCCAAGCAAAAATCCAAGGAATAGCTCGTAAACTTTCAATCCCTCCACCTATTCGGCGCTTTTGTGGCCTTGAGCCTAGTGGTAATCTGGCTAATTCAACCTCTGGTGTTACTGCTCTAAAATAATCAACAAATTCAGAACGTTCTCGTACATAACTACGATAACAATTACATGAAATTTCTGACATTTCGTCCATGATACTGCGCCATTCCTGTTTAGGTTCTGGAGGTGGTAATAAGTTGGCTTGTAAAATAGCTGAGGTATAAAGCATAAGACTACTGAGAGCAACCTCTGGCAGGCCGAGTTTAAAGCGGATCATTTCTCCTTGTTCAGTAACTCTAAGTCCTCCTTTTAATGATCCTGGTGGTTGCGAAAGTAGTGCGGCATGAGCTGGTGCGCCCCCTCGACCAATTGATCCTCCTCGTCCATGGAATAACACCAAATTAATATTATATTTTTCAAATAAGTTAACTAATTCCTCTTGTGACCGATATTGTGCCCAAGACGCGGCAAGAGTGCCAGCATCTTTAGCCGAATCAGAATAACCTATCATTACCATCTGTTTACCTTGAATTTTATTGTAATACCAAGGGATATCCAATAGTTTTTGCATGACTGATTTAGCATTATTTAAGTCTTCTAGAGTTTCAAATAACGGTACTATGGGAATGAATTTTTGGCAGTCAACGATTTTTAATAATAGATAAACCGCTAAAATATCAGAAGGTGCTTTAGCCATTGAAATTACATAAGAAGCAATTGATTCTTCGCCCGCTTTTTTTATTACACGACAAGTGTCTAATACTTCTTGAACCATTTGATCTGGTTGCCAACTGTAAGGTAATAACGGTCGATTTGATTTTAACTCGGTTAATAAAAATGCTTGTTTTTCTTCTTCAGACCATTGAGCATAGCTACCTAAGTTAAGTTCTTTGGTTAATGCGTCGAGCGCTTCTGTATGTACTGAACTGTCTTGACGGATATCTAATCTGACTAATTGTAACCCAAAGCTTTTTATACGACGCAGTGTATCTAACAATGGTCCATGAGCAATTGTTGACATTCCATTGTCAATTAACGATTCATAACATACATAAAGCGGATTCCACAACTGCTCATTTTTAATCAAAATATCGCAAGGCGCTAATATAGGTTCATTATTCAATAAAGCTTCAATATAGTTGTGAGTTTTGATTAAACGTGTTCGTAACTGCTTCATTACAGCTCGATATGGCTCTGAAACGTTTTTGTTTTTTTCATCTAACAGTTCAATGACCGAATTACTGCATTCCGTCATTGAAAGTTCACGAACAAGTATTTGAATATCTGCTAAAAATAACTCAATTGCCTTTAATCTGGCTTGTAACATGACTTTTTCAGTTACTTTTGCTGTGACATTTGGGTTACCATCACGATCACCCCCCATCCATGAGGTAAATTTAATAGGGACATTATCAACGGATAATTGTTCATCAAACGCATCAACTAACTGATCATTAAGTTCACGTAAGAATAGAGGTACCCCATTCCATAGACTATCTTCAATGACTGAGAATCCCCATTTTGCTTCATCAATTGGAGTAGGTCGTTTTTTACGTATTTCGTCAGTATACCAAGCCTGACAAACTAACTGCTTCAAACGTCGCATAATACGCTCAATTTCGTAGTCAGCTAAATCATCATGGTCAAGTTGTGATAGACAGTTATTTATAGCAGTATAAGTATTAATCATCGTTCGGCGATTAATTTCGGTCGGATGTGCGGTTAACACTAATTCAATTGACAAATCATTAATTGCTTTTGTAATAGTTTGATTTGAAAAATTAAGGTTTTTTAGTGTGCTAAATAATTCGGTCATTTTTTTAGGACTACTAGAAGCTTCCCCATGGGGTGAAATACCATAATACTCAGCGGCTGTATTGACCAAATTCAAAAACTGATTGAATGCCCGTGCAACGTGTAATAAATCGTCATCATTAAGGTTTTCTATTAATTTAAGTAACTCATTATGAGCTTGAGTATCTCCTTGTTGAGCTGATTTTGATAATTGTCTTACCATTTCAACTAAATCAAATGTTTCATTACCGGTAGCACGTTTGATTGCGTTCCCTAGTAAAGTACCTAACATATTGACATTACTTCTCATTGATGAGTATTGGTTATTCATGATTTTCTCGTCTTCGATTTTATTATGCCTAAGCACCTTTAAGCTGTATGAATCAAAATGACAATTTAATGGGATAGGTATAATGTTGATTAATGTGCATAAGTTATACTTTATTACAATTTGATTTTGAATTTAAATAATAAAATTTTATGGTTTTTATTTGTTTTAGTTGTTTTAATTATATCTATCATGAAAAATTAGACTTCGAATGTTTATTCGATATTAGAAATATTCATTAGAAAACTTATTTAACAGGATTATTTTTTATGAATACAGTGGTAAACTGTATCTTGATATCATTTGGGTATATACTAGCTATATTATGAATACACATTGGATTATTTAATGATTGCTGTTTTTTATATCGCGTCGATTATTGCTGTCGTTGCTAGTATAAAAGTAATTAGTAGTTTACGTGTTGATAAAGCAATTTTATATCTTGTTATTTCACTTTTTGCTTCAGCATTAATATTTATTCTACTTAATACATATTATTCAGCTATTTTATATATTTTACTGTTTATTGGTGGATCGGTAACTATTTTTTTACTTGTCGCTTCAATTTTGAAAATTAAAGATGATAATGTTGAAAACCACAAGCAAGGAATTAGTCCTAAAATCTGGTTAGGTCCACTTGTCTTAGCATTTGTATTATTAGTCGCCCTAATTTATAGTGTAGTAAGTACTGACTATTCAGAACTGAAAGAGTCTCATGAATTAATGCATGAAATGTCTAAATATGCATACATTTTGATAGCTGAATTGGCACTGTTTTTACTATTGGGCGCAGTTGTGATTGCTTATCATTTTATGCATCGGCTTATGTTGGAGAAATAATATGATTCCACTCATACATAGTCTTATTCTTGCTTCTATTTTATTTGTGATTGGTTTGTTAGGAATAATGATTCGACGCCATTTCTATTTTTTATTACTTAGCCTTATCATTATGAATAATGGGGTTATAGTTGCGTTGTTTGCAGCAAGTAGCTATTGGCAACAATCTGATGGGCAAGTACTTGCTATATTAGCAGTAATAACTGCCTTAGCCGAAGTTTGTGTCGGTCTTGCATTGATGATAAAACTATTTTACCGTCGAAAAACATTTAATATTGACTCATTGAGTGAAATGAAAGGATGAATTTACTTTATTTAACTATTATTGTTCCCTTATTTTCTTTTTTAGTATTGGTGAGCTTGGGAAGACATATCAGATCAATTAATGTAATAATTATTGGTATTACTACTATGCTGATAATAGCATTAATTACTGTATTTTCTTGTATCGATTTTAGTTCAAATACAGTACCTGATATGACCTTAGTTTATACTCGACTATTATGGAATTGGTTTTCTGTTAGTGATTTTACCGTACCAATTTCTTTAACTTTGGATGGCCTATCATTAACCTTTTTAGCTTTAATCGCATTTTTTGGTTTGTTGATCTACTTTTTTGCGGCTTGCTATTTAACTCTAAAAAAGGATATTTATACTTTCTACGCTTACAGTAATTTGTTAATTGCTAGCCTATTAACCATCGTATTAGTTGATAACCTATTTGTTATGTTAATTGGCTGGGAAGGTGTAAGTATAAGTACTTACTTACTTATCGGTATTTACTATAAACAGGCGCGTAATGGTTATGCTGCGGTCAAAGCGTTTATCATCATGCATTTAACTGATATCTTTTTAATTATTGGCATATTTTTATTATATCAAACTTTAGAAACATTAAATATTCGTGATGTTTTGATGCAAGCACATGATAATTTGGCTATCGATTCAGATATCGTATTTTGGATTACTCTAATGTTATTCCTTGGTGCAATGAGTAAGTCTGCACTATTTCCTATGCATTCATGGTTTGCTGAAACAACATTAGCTCCGATGCCAGCGATGGCTTTATTGCAATCTTCAACAGTGATTTTGGCTGGAGTGTATTTAGTATTAAGACTTAGTGATTTGTTTATGATGTCTAGCGATGTTCTTGCTATTATAGCAATGATTTCATCATTGACTATATTATTTGCTAGCACCATTGCATTAGTGCAGTATGATATTAAACGAATTGTTACATATATTAATTTAACGCAAATTAGCTATTTATTTTATGCTTTTTCAACAAAAAGTTGGAGTTTATCTCTTAATTGCTTAATTAATTATGTCGTAACAAGCACATTGCTAATTTTAGCTTCATCTATTTTAATTAAGAAATGTCAAGGTGAACGAGATATCAGTAAATTAGGTGGTTTAATTAAAACGTTTCCGATGTTATATGCGATATTTTTGTTAATCATGCTATCACTTAGTGCTATGCCTTGGGTTTCATCATCATTTTATATTAAAGGCGATATCATATTGGGTTTAATGACTCAAGATAAATTGATATTAGGAACCATTGGTTTGTTTGGTATTTTACTTTCTAGTTTAGGTATTTGGCGCTTAATTTCAATGGTTTTTTATCGTAAACAAAAACAGTATGATTTTACTAAAACCAAGTGGTTAAGTTATTTACCAATTTTCATCTTATTAATATTTACTACAGCTTTATTTATCTATTTCCCATTACCAACTCAAGGTATTATTCCGATAGCTGAGTTAGATACTAATGGGCAGTTACCTTTTCAACTACTTCTAGTAGCTGTGACTGGATTGAGTTTTTTGATTGCTTATATTTTATATGCTCATCCAAATAGCGAAGTACAAGAAATTCTAAATACGCCAATGGTTAAATTCCTTTTACGTTTATGTAATAGTGATTGGCATTATGATTATTTATTGCATACTTTATTTGTTAAACCTTATGTCTATTTAGCCCGTTTTTTGAAAAAAGATCCACTAGCTTTTTGGGATAATTGGATAATGAGGGGAATCAAAAAAGTAAACGCGTTCACCGTTGATCTAGAAAATGGGCAAATTCGGTGGTATATGGTTTCGATGGTTATAGGTAGTATTTTCATATTAATGCTACTGATTTTTATTTAATAAAGGTGTAATCATTCATGTTATTATGGCTCGTTTTTTTACCTATAATAGGCGGATTTATTGGTTGGTTATGCCATGTATGTTTACAAAGAGGCGTTGTTTCAGCCAATGTACAAATGCGTTGGTCAAAATTACCAATAATTGTAGCTTTTATTACTATTTTTCTTACATTATTGATGTCGATATTATTATGGATAGATGCTATAAATATATTAAATCAAGGGGGAAATTGGGTAAAAGAAGTTAATCTAGAATGGATCCCTCTATTAGGAATTCGTTTTCATCTTGTCTTAGATGGTTTATCTATGGTTGTTATTACCTCAACCTTATTTATTGTATTATTGACTATTATCTATTCTAGTAAAGAAAGCTTAAACAATCTTGGTCTATTTTACTTATGTCTATTATTTATGACATCGGCAATCATGATGTTATTTGTAATCACTGACTTATTTTTAATGTTTTTCTTTTGGGAAGCTGTAGCAATCCCCATCTATTTTTTAATCTCCTTATGGGGACGACGAGATTCAAGTTCGCAATTGCGTTTTAATGGTGCAAGTAAATTCCTGATTTATACTCAAGTGAGCAGTTTACTTATGCTAATTTCGATAGTTTCATTAGCTTTGATTAACTGGAATTTAACAGGACATTGGACGTTTGATTATCAAGAATTAACCAAAACGCCAATTTCAAGTTATACTGAATTTTTAATTATGCTAGGATTTTTAGCTGCTTTTATTGTTCGTATACCATTTGTTCCATTTCATGGTTGGTTTATTGAAGCCCATATTGAATCTTCAACAACTGGCTCAATGATGATTAGTGGATTATTACTTAACACAGCTGCATTTGGCTTATTGCGTTTTGTTATACCATTATTTCCTAATGCATCAATCATTATTATGCCGTTAATGTTAGCATTTGCACTACTTACGGTTGTTTATGCTGCTTTGCTTGCTTTTAACCAAACTGATATTAAAAAGCTAATAGCTTATATTCATATTGCTTTAATGGGATTTGTAACTGCAATAATCTATAGTGGTTCTGTTCTTGCTTATCAAGGTGTGGTTATTCAAATGATAGCCATCAATTTGGCAATCGTCGGCATGTTTATAATTAGTGGATTATTAGTTGAATGTTATTCAACGCGAAATATAAATCAATTTGTTGGGCTTAAAGAAAGAGTGCCTTATTTATCTTCTTTTACTTTGTTTTTTATATTGGCAGTGTTAGGCATTCCTGGTACGGCTAATTTTATTGGGAATTATATGATGTTGCTTGGTAGTTATAATGCTTTTTCCTATTATACAATTTTACTAGTAATTGGTTTATTATTACTGTCCATTTCATTTATTGTACGTATACAGCCAATTTTTTATGGTGTAGTTGATAAAGGAGCTGCAACAAAATGCCGGCTTAGTAAGAAAGATCTTTTATTATTATCAAGTATTTTAAGTGTACTTATTTTTATCGGTTTATATCCTCAATTGGTTTTAGATATGTCTTATTCTGTCGTGAATCAAACACAGCAATACATAACCATAGAGCGGGTAGGGGAGTAATAAACTATGATAGCTTTATCACCCATTCTTGTATTAAGTCTAGCCATCATCGTTTTTTTATCTTTACTATTTGCTTTTAAGCTAAGTACCAAAGGATGTGCTATTTTAACGGTATGCGGATTAACCTGTGCTTTAATTTGCTCTGTGATGGTTGGATACAAAATTTCTTTTAGTACTCAAGCTATTACTGATATCAGCAGTGATAATATGCAAATATCAGCATCGATTTCAGAGCCAGCTAAAGAACAAATCCGATCGAGTGAAGAAACTATTGCAATTGATACGGTGTCTACAGAAACGACCGAATCATCTAATGAAGATGAAACTCTAAATATTGATAGTAATACCGAAGATAATAGCATTGACAATAAAAATATCGATACTAATTCTAATTTTGGGGATAATTCGAATATTGATGACGAGTCAACAGACGAGTGGAAAGCACACCATATCACAGCTCTTTTTACTTGTGATGGCTATGGGCTACTTTACACCAGTTTGATTTTAATGATATCTATTTCAGTTGCATGTTTTGCTTATCGCTGGTTTAAACAAGAACAGAATCATCATGGATTATTTTATTTAATTTTACTTTTCATGGCATTAGGTGGTGTAACACTTGTTTACGCAAGCCATTTAATTGCATTTTTTATTGGGATCGAACTATTATCTATTCCATTTGTTGGATTAATTGGTTATCAATATACGCAGACTCATTCATTGGAAGCCGCAGTTAAATACATGATTTTATCTGCTATCGCCAGCGTGTTTTTATTAATGGGGATTGCTTTTTATTATGCAACTACTGGAGAACTTACTTTTAGTGGTTTAAGTTATCAACTCTCAACAATGTCTTATCCAAGTCTATTATTACTGATAGGTGTGTGCTTAATGCTAGTCGGCATCGGTTTTAAATTATCTCTTGTACCATTTCAACTTTGGTTACCAGATGTTTATCAAGGTGCACCAACAATAGTCGCCTTATTGTTATCAACAGTCGGAAAAGTTGCAATTTTTTGTGCTATCGCAAGACTTTTTTTATTGGCACCTATTGTTAACAATGAAACTATTCGTATTATTTTAGTTATTATGGCGTTTTGCTCTATTCTGTGGGGTAACTTATTGGCGCTAATGCAAAGTAGTTTAAAGCGACTATTAGCTTATTCATCGATAGCACATTTTGGATATTTATTAACGGCATTAATAGCTGTGCAATATCAAGTATTAGCATTAGAAACTATTGGTGTTTATCTAATTGGATATATTTTAGCTAATATCTGTATTTTAGGTGCGATCAGTTTAGATTCACACTCTGATGAACTTCAAGATCATGAAAACGAAATTGACCTATCAGGACTATTTTGGCGAAGGCCAATTCTAGCATTAGCCATGGGAGTTGGACTTTTATCTTTAGCAGGAACTCCTTTAACTGCGGGATTTGTTGGGCGATTTTTATTAGTGTTATTAGGTGTAACTGCCGAATTATGGTGGCTAGTCGCAGCCGTTGTTATTGGCAGTGCATTAGGCCTTTACTTCTATGCTCGCTTAATTATCAACCTTTATATAAGACCAGTTTGTCGTGATGATCTAATATCAAGCAAATCTTCAATTAAATTAAAATGGACTGATATTAGAATAAGTGAATTAATCATTGTGTTATGTGCTTTACTGACGATGCTTTGTGGAATATACCCTAAATGGCTATTTAATTTAGTCAGTATGGCGCAATATTTGACCACCTAATTAACATTTATCTGCCACATCGTTTTATTGGCGGAATTATATCAGCCTAGGTAGCATTGAATGCTTCGTTTTTATACTAGAACGCATAGTTACCTGAAACTTTTTGACAAGAAATAGTTAATAATAGCTTAATTTATTATGTTATAATTCCGACCTTTAAAATTTATTTTAATCAAGAGGACCAGTATGGACTTTTTAATCTCTAATGCTTATGCTATTGATGGGCAAGCCACTGAAAGCAATCCTTATTTTTTACTAATCATGTTAGTAGTTTTTGGGCTATTTTTCTACTTTATGATTATGCGACCTCAGCAAAAACGTGCCAAAGCTCATCGTGATCTAATGGCTTCTATTTCAAAAGGTGATGAAGTGTTAACTAATGGTGGACTTATTGGTCGTGTATCAAAAGTTAACGAAAATGGTTACATTGCGTTAGAATTAAATGATACGACTGAAGTTGTGATCAAACGTGACTTTATTACATCAGTCTTACCAAAAGGGACAATGAAATCACTATAATAGAAATAGTATTTATTCGCTATTATTGTTCATTGTATTAATTACCTAATACCACAAGAGAATATGTCGTGTTAAACCGTTATCCTTCGTGGAAGTACATTATGTTGGTCGTCGTAATTTGCCTCGGCCTTCTTTATGCACTTCCAAATATTTATGGTGAAGATCCTGCTATACAAATTTCAGGATCAGATACTGCTGAAATTAACGTTGCTACGCAAGATAAAATCAAAAAACTTTTAACTGATAATCATATCGAACCAAAATCAATAGTTTATGAAAATAAGTCTATTTTAATTCGTCTTGGTGATAACGATACGCAGCTTAAAGCAAAAGAAATTATATCAGAAGCATTAGGTGAGCAGTATATCGTTGCATTAAATTTAGCTCCAGCAACACCAACTTGGCTTACGGTGTTAGGTGCTGAACCAATGAAGCTTGGTCTCGATTTACGCGGTGGTGTTCACTTTTTAATGGAAGTCGATATGACAACCGCATTAAGTAAACTCACTGAACAATCCATTGAAAACATAAAAGCCGAATTTACTAATAGCAAACTAAATTATAAAACGATCAGTAAAGATAGTAATCAGCAAATTTTAATACAATTTGATAATACTGAAGATCGCAATAAAGCTATCACTAAGATCAACAGTATACAAGATTTCAAAGTTGTTTCTCAAAGTGATAATACTATTGTAATTAATGTCAGTGAGCAACGGTTACAACAAGCCAAAAATGATGCAGTACAACAAAACACTACAATTTTACGAAATCGTGTTAATCAGTTGGGTGTAGCTGAACCAATTGTTCAACGCCAAGGAGCAGATCGTATAGTTGTTGAATTACCTGGTATACAAGACACAGCATTAGCTAAACGCATTTTGGGAGCAACAGCAACACTTGAATTTAGACAAGTTAATGAAGAAAGCTCTCCTAACTTGCCAGCTATCTTAAAGGGTGATATGCGTGTTCCTTACGGCTCAGAAATTAAATATATGGAGAACGGTCGCCCAGTACTACTTTATAAGCGTATTGTATTAACGGGGGATCATATAACTGATTCTTCATATCGTGCTAATCAATATGGCCAACCCGAAGTTGCTATTACTCTTGATGGCTCGGGGGGTAAAAGAATGTTTGATTTTACCCAAAAAAATCTTCATAAAGCGATGGCAACATTGTTTGTTGAATACAAAGACACTGGTAAACGTGATGAAAACGATAAACCAATTCTTGAAAAACAAGAGCGTGTTATCAATGTAGCAACGATTCAAGGTATTTTCAGTGACCGTTTTCAGGTAACGGGTATTGGTAATATTGATGAAGCTAAAAATTTATCATTATTATTACGTGCAGGAGCTTTAATTGCTCCGATTCAAATCATTGAAGAGCGCACTGTTGGACCATCAATGGGGCAAGAAAATATAACTCAAGGGTTAGAATCTTGCGCATGGGGTTTAGCGATTTCAGTCATCTTTATGTTAGTGATGTATCGTCTGTTTGGCGTATTTGCTAGCCTTGCGTTAGTTGCTAACTTAATTTTAATTGTTGGTGCAATGTCTTTACTTCCTGGGGCAACGCTAAGCATGCCAGGTATTGCGGGTATTGTGTTAACCGTTGGCATGGCTGTTGATGCCAACGTACTGATTAATGAAAGAATAAAAGAAGAACTTAGCAATGGACGCAGTGTTCAGCATGCAATTAATGAAGGGTATGCTGGTGCTTGGAGCAGTATTTTTGACGCCAACCTAACAACATTAATTACAGCTGTTATTCTTTATGCTGTTGGTACAGGCTCAATTAAAGGCTTTGCCATTACATTAGGCATCGGTATTGTAACATCAATGTTTACATCGATTGTTGGTACTCGCGCATTAGCCAATCTTATTTATGGCGGACGCCGTGTTAATAAGTTATCAATTTAGAGGTTTATTGTGGTTATTAATAAAAAAGAAAATCATGATGTTAGAGATTTAAATCATGGTCGCAGAGTCCTCGACTTTTTAAAATTTGGCTTTATTGCTTTTGTTATTTCAATGTTATTGGTAGTTGCATCGTTTGTGGTTATTTTTGTTAAAGGATTTAATCTAGGACAAGACTTCACTGGCGGTACGACAGTAGAACTCACAGTAACAAAAGTGGTTAACCTTGATGACCTTCGTAACAGTTTACGCGACGCTGGCTATCATGAGCCGATAGTACAATATTATGGTAGCAGTAAAGATATCATTATTCGATTACCTTCAGCTAAACAAGAAGATGGCAGTACGTCATCTGCTATTGATAATGCACTAGGTACAAAAATTTCCAATTTAATACATAAAGATATTGATGCCGATGCTCAAATCAAACGTATTGAATTTGTAGGACCAACAGTAGGCTCTGAACTTGCCCAAGATGGTATTTTGGCAATCTGCGCCGCATTAGTGTGTATTTTAATCTATATTGCCTTTCGTTTTGAATGGCGATTTGGTACTGGTGCCGTTGTTGCCTTAGCGCATGATGTTATCATCACCGCAGGTTATCTATCGTTATTTGAACGAGAACTAGATTTAACTATCATTGCTGCAATGTTATCGATAATTGGTTATTCGCTCAATGATACCATTGTAGTTTTCGACCGAATTCGTGAGAATTTTAGAAAGATTCGACGAGCAGAGCCTTATGATGTTATCAACATCTCGTTAACACAAACATTGCACCGTACTTTGATGACATCAGGAACAACCCTTGCAGTAGTCATCATTTTGTATATCTTTGGCGGTTCAATGTTAAAAGGTTTCTCTGAAACATTAGGCGTTGGTATTGTGCTTGGTACAATCTCATCAATTTATGTGGCTGCGTATATGTCACTCAAATTAGGCGTAAAACGTGAACACTTTATGCCACCAAAAATTGAAGCTGAAGGTGCAGATCAACCTTCAATATTGCGTTAATTATGTGAACTCTGCCATTAATTGGCAGAGTTTTATTAGACTGTTTTTCAAACAAATAACATCAAATCAATTGACACTTATCTTTTAGTTGCATATTATTAGCCACAGTTTTATCCTTTTCATTTGGGGCCATAGCTCAGCTGGGAGAGCGCAACGCTGGCAGCGTTGAGGTCAGGGGTTCGATCCCCCTTGGCTCCACCAATTCAATAATCAGTAACATTCTTTTAAACCCTACAAAGTACACCAAACCCAGTAGTAACAAGCCTTAAAGTCTATTTTATTGCCCATTAAGTATC
Source organism: Gilliamella sp. BG2 (assembly GCF_046635645.1). Lineage (NCBI taxonomy): Bacteria > Pseudomonadati > Pseudomonadota > Gammaproteobacteria > Orbales > Orbaceae > Gilliamella > Gilliamella sp. BG2. The sequence continues at coordinate 1,761 of NZ_JBIDFF010000016.1, read as the reverse complement.
AGTAAGGTACATTTACAACCATAATTTTTAGGTATATGCTTAGGTATACAGACGCAATATACTTATATATCGTATACCTAAAATAATTATGGCAAGGAAAACACATCCATTAACAGACACCCAAATAAAAGCAGCCAAACCAAGAGATAAAGATTACTCTTTATTTGATGGCGGTGGTATGTATCTCTTAGTTAAATCGAATAATTCTAAAATCTGGCGTTTTAAGTATACGCGTCCATATACCAAAAAGGGCGCATTAATTAGCTTCGGTAGTTATCCTGAGGTTTCACTACAGCAAGCGCGAAAACAACGAGATGAAGCGCGAGAATTAATAAAGCAAGGTGTAGATCCTCAAGAGCACAAAGCAGAACAAGAACAACGTAAGCATGACGAAATTACTAGCACCTTTAAAAAGGTAGCCGCTGATTGGTTTAAAGTTAAAAGTGGCAAAGGACTAACTGAAAGCACCTTAAAAAGAACGTGGGAATCGTTAGAGTTACATTTATTTCCTTATATTGGTGATAAATCAATCTTTAAATTAAAAGCAAAAGAATTTATTAAGGCCATGGAGCCACTAAGAGCTAATGGTAAATTAGAAACAATTAAAAGACTTTGCCAACGTATCAATGAAATTATGTTTTATGCGGTGAATATAGGCTTGATTGATGCTAACCCAGCAGCCAAGATAAAAGATGCTTTTGAAAGCCCTATAAAAGGGCAAATGCCAACAATAAACGCGCAAGAGCTGCCCCAATTTATGCAATCCCTTGCTATGGCCAGAATCGAATTACAAACGCGTTGCTTGATTGAATGGCAATTATTAACAATGACACGCCCAAATGAAGCGGTAGGGGCAAAATGGCAAGAGATTGATCTAGACAATTGCTTATGGGTTATTCCTGCCGAAAAAATGAAAATGAGGCGAGAGCATACTATTACACTCAATAAGCAGGCTATGGCTATATTATCAATTATGAAGCCTATAAGTGGGCATAGAGAGCATATATTCCCAAGTATGAAACCGCCTTATACAACCCCGATGAATAGTAGTACTGCTAACATGGCAATAAAGCGCATGGGATATAAAGATAAGCTTGTTGCGCATGGCTTAAGAGCTTTAGCAAGCACGATATTAAATGAGCAAGGCTTTGACCCTAATATTATTGAAGCGGCACTAGCCCATGTTGATACTAATAGCGTCAGGCGAGCCTATAACCGTGCTACTTACCTAGAACAGCGCAGAATCATGCTTGACTGGTGGGGGGACTTTGTCGAGCAAGCCAGCCAAGGAAATGTCTCACTATCAGGTAACCGCAATTTAAAGCTAGTTAATCATTAACCATATCGCGCTATTCATACCGTGCCTCATATTTGGGTTATTCACTTCAATTCTTCATAATAACCACTCCTCATATCTGAGGGGTGTTTTTTCAAATGTTACCCTTTACTTACCCAGTCATTAGGCTGTTTTTATGCTTACCTCCCCATAATCTTAAACTTTTAATATAAAGTGTTCACTACTATTCACTAACCTAATATTAATTTATATATATCAATATATTATATGCTTATTATATATATTTTTTTGGTGTTCACTAGTATTCACTACTGTTCACTACTATACACATTTAAAAATAATCTTGATCCTGTAGTTAACCAATTGAAATATAAATATATTTATATGGCGCTATTTTTTTATTAAAATAAAATAATTATTAATCATAATGTTAAGTTATGATGATTTTAAGGTTGATCCAGGGC
>NZ_JBIDFF010000015.1:0-65794 GCF_046635645.1 Gilliamella sp. BG2 | reverse complement strand
CTATTTGGTATCGGTGTTGAAAAAGACGAAAAAAAAGCCTTTGAGTTATACCAAAAAGCCGCTAAACAAAACTGCGCCCCAGCGCTTAAAACACTGGCCTTTATGTATATGCAAGGACTTGGTACCCAGCAAGATATACCTAAAAGTTTTGCGACTCTAGAGCAAGCTTACCAAATTTTACCAGACGATAATTTATGGCATATGATAAGCCATAAAATGTATATTCGTTACTCTTTAAAGACAACACTTAAATATTATAAAGAACCGCGCCGACAAAAATTTGAACCAAATGATTCCAGCGACGAAGACTATATTACTGAACGATTTCAATTTTTCGATCGAATCTATCTGTTAAATTTTACAGGTACTGTTGGGGCAATGTATGATTGGACAAGACCAACATGGTCAGTAATATTAGGTGAAACAGTGGGTGAAATTACCCCTCTAAAAGAGCGTTTTTTTGTTAAAGAATCAATCCAAGGATATTATAAATGCATGACATTATTAAGTTACTACTATAAAGGCGAGGCACAAGATATTACACAAGCTCAACTTTGGCGTAAATATGCTATTACTATGGGAGAGCTACCATTTGAAAATTACTGGCCAGGCTATCCCCCACTTGAACAATAAGGGCACACATGCCCTTTTTTATTTAAGCCATTTATGAACATTATTTTGAGTCGTTAATAAAATAGATTCGTAATCGTTTTTTATACTTTCAATCGCTTTCTTGTTAATTTGGGAAAGATTAACACCGCTCTCTTCTTGAAACTTTTCAACAAACATATTGAGCTCTTTAAATGCTCTAATTTGATCGAAACTCATTTTAAATCTTAGCTCACCTTTACGTACTCCTAAAGCTGAATAGGTGATCCAAACTTGAATTTCATCGTCAGAAAAATAGTCATAAAGTAACTCTAAAACCAAAGCTATTATGCCAACAACACCTGCAAAACGGAATAATATTGTACGCATAGCAAATAGATTAAACGCTTTTTGAACGCCTTTGTGGGCAAAGCGTGCTGCTAGCTTTTCTGCCACTGGCGTAATTTTAGCTTCAATAAAAGTTTGAACCCAAGCATAGCGATAGCTCATACACATTAACGAAAAAGCACTGCCTGATGCAAAATAACTCAAAGATGATACACTAGCTAACAATATTGACAAGATACTACCAAATTCGCCATCTTGTATAATGGATTTTATCATTTTAGCGCCCATTAAAAAGCTAACTAATCCAGTAAAAACGCCAAAGGTAACTTTGGAATAAATAAACACTGATGTTCGCCCAGTTAAAACTTTTGTCACACTGGCTGTAATATCTGCAGCAGCGGCAATGAGCGAACTAGTAGCTATCATTTTTTCCATTAAAATATCACTATCGTTAGCAAACAGATTGGGCTTTTTATCCATCACATATTGCCAGTTATAAATTTCGAATGCGCCGACTAAAAAAGCAAGTCTTACGCTGCGAAATTGAAGTTGTTTGCGATTAACATTAATCCCTGTACCATCTTCAAACACTTTAAAGGTAATGTTTAATGCTTTTTTAAAGACATGTTCAATTTCAACCAATTGGCGATAAAATCGTTGGTCAATATCTTTGATGACTTGGTTTAAGCTATTGCGCAAATCTTTAATCAACTTTTTCACTTCAGCAGAATAAGCATTTGATACCAGCTTTAAGCCACCGCCCGCATCAACGCCCGAAAAACTAAGGCTTTTAAAGGTTATCCACGCTTCAAACAGTTGATATTTTAGGTGAGCATAAACCACGCAGGTTTTCCAAACTGCCCCCGAAAGGGCAAGCATAGCCGATTCGGCAATCATTGCTCCTAAACTCAACAAACTATTACCGATAGGTTTACAGAGCTTAATCAGATTGTCGTACATTCGCAATGTCCCACTACAAATTAGCCCTGGCGAGTCATAATTAGCTAGATATTTGATTAAAAATATCCTTTTACCCAGATTAGTGTTAAGGGTTATTGTGGTTAAACCTTCAATTTTTTGTAATCGCTGTAGTTCAGTAAAATACTCAAGCATTAAAGTTGCATAACGAAATTGACTGGTAATAAATGATAGACTTTTTATACTAACTTGTTTTAAAAAATCTTTTTCATATTTATTGTCTTTTTCTTTGTCAACCGAATCATAAATATCTTGAAGCACTTTCATTGCCGGCTTAAAATCAAAGAATTGTGCACGTAATGCCAATATGACAAAGTGAGTTTTGCGCAGTTTAATATAAGCGCCTGATTCAACATCAATCCCTTTTAGATGTTTAAGGTCATACATTTTTTGGTTAAATTGCCGCCCAGTTTCACACCCTTCTAGCCCATGTGTTGAACGTGTATAAACCGATTGAAAATAAAATCCATTAATATTGATATTGTTTAGTTGTTCACATTGTTCCTCAGTAATTTCTTCATTTGCTAAAGCCTCTTTTAACTCTTTATCCATTTCTTTTTTAAATTCAAGCCATTTTGGATCGTCGCTGTCAATTTTGATGTTATCTTCATATGCTAAGTCATTAATCGCCATAAGATAATGGCTTTGCTCAAGCCAGCGAATAAGCTGTTTAGCACGTTCATTTGCTATTTTTTCTACTTCTTTATTAACTTGGTCAAGGATAGCATCGAAATCTTTACTGTCTAGGCGTTCGGTGTACTTTTCGAGGGCTTTATCGACTTTTTGATCGAGCTCGGCTTTATGTTGTTCTTTTTTACTGTCATAGTCATTAACCAGTTCTTGATAGACTTTGTGCAAAGTTAAAGCGGTTTCTTTGGTTTCAATAACGCTAGCATCAAGTGTAAACGATGAATATTTAACTAACTTTGCATAGATAGAGTTTGGATAATAGTCTGCTAATCCTGGCACTCCGGGATTATTTTTATGTGTCATATGATATTTATCATCTTCATAACTATCAAATTTAAGGTAATTCATAAATTTTTGATAATAGAGATGCCCAAATGGTTTACCATAAAAATGATCTTTAACCAATAAAATGTAAGATTTGACCATGCTATAAAATTCACGTTTCCTTGGTGCAGGTGAATTTTTAACGACCGAGATGTCAATACCTAAGCCTTGTGCAACAGTTTCAATATTAATATCACCACTGTATCGTCCTAATTGTATTCCGGGTGCTTTTCTACGGACAAGCTCTTTTAATTTTCCCTTTTGATAATCATGATCATCAATAGTTAATCCTTTATCAATAATCTGATATATCTCATCTTTATAAGGCGCTATTTCAAAATCTTTTTTTGCGACATCTGACTCAACATAAGCACGAACTTTGGTCATACATTGTTTTACATCACACTCCATTTCGGCTTCTTTTTTAAATTGAGCTAAGTGACCATAAATGTCGTTATAATAATCATTTAAATCTTGAGCAACGCCTAATGCATCTTCTATCGCTAGGATCATTGGCGTGCCATCATTACCACTATAATTTTGCATATTTTTGTATAATGTATGCAAACTACTTTGGTATTGCTCCGCTAAAATCGCTTTAATATCTGAGCCTGGAGCTGTCATAAAAGATTTTGTTTTAAAAGGAGCCCACGGTTGGTTTGTGCTGTTAAGCTTTAGTTTTTCTTTTTTGAATGTATATTCAATAAAATATTCAGTTGTATAAGATATTCCGGTATAACTGACATCATCAACTTTTGAAACCCGTTTTTTTGTTGCTTCTTTCCAAAAAATAGCCTTCTTTTTGCGATCTTTATCATCATGGTTTAAAAATATAGGGTATATTTCATTACCTTGTTGATTATCGGGCATTCGTCGATCTGTTATAAAATCAAAATCATAATCTAAAATTTGCTTTAATGATTCTTCAGTGGCGACCGTTGCACTTGCGTGTTGTTGCTGATTTTTCCATGCTTGAATGTTGATTTCTTGCATTCTAGGTAATGGAGATTTGGTACTGTCAAGCAACATTTCTTTAGTCCATGGAAATTCACTATAAGCAATATAAGCTTTTTCGTGACGGAATGAATTAGGTATAGTAATAAACGAAGTTAATTCTGGATTTTGATCTAAATTAGGACATTTATAAGAATCATCATTGTTGTGTTCCGCTGTTGGAGCACTAAAAATGGAATGTTGTAAAGTCAACTGCCCCCTGTTATTGACTTCATAAACAATCCAACTTTTATCAATATCAGCTAAATTAACTTCGTCTAGTGAGTTTTGTACAAGACTAGGTAAATGAAGGTAAATGAATCCTTCCCTTATTCGGCGAATATGATATTGGTAATCATCATTTAGAGGGACTGTTGTGACTCCATCTAAATTTGCCCATGAAGGTTTTGAACGATTAAGATAGGTAGGAATAACAGTATAACGCACAGGAAATATAGCAAGCCCATCGCGTTGACAACCGCATTTTTCTTTCATATTCATTTGTTTTATCCTTTTCTGTTTTAGTATTTTTATTATTTTATCTATCTATTATTTAACCAAAAATATGCTTAATTTTTTAAATTAATTGATTTTTGTTTTTTTATCAATACTTTTGTCTAAAGTGGTAATGATAAAAAATTTAACATAAAAATAACGAAAAGCTAGGTTAGTTTCTGATACAATAATACAAATTTATAATAAGTTAGTAATGTCATAACACTATAAAATAAAAGGTTTTTTAATGATCATATCAGACGCTAATAGTGCGGTGTCATCCGTCGCTTATCGGGCAAACGAAGTCATTGCTATTTACCCAATCACACCAAGCTCAACCATGGCCGAGCAAGCTAGCACTTGGGCTGAGTTTAATAAACCAAATGTCTTTGGTGATACACCAAGAGTGATTGAAATGCAATCCGAAGCAGGTGCAATTGCAACCGTTCATGGTTCATTAATGACAGGTGCACTTGCAACTTCGTTTACTTCATCACAAGGTTTGCTTTTAATGATCCCATCGCTGTACAAAATAGCCGGCGAACTGACTCCTTTTGTTTTGCATGTTGCCGCACGTACTGTTGCAACGCATGCTCTTTCAATTTTTGGCGATCATTCTGATGTGATGGCAATTAGGCAAACTGGTTTTGCGATGCTTTGTTCTAGTTCAGTGCAAGAAGCGCAAGATTTTGCCTTAATTTCGCAAATGGCCAGTTTTAATAGCCTTGTTCCTTTTGTTCATTTTTTTGATGGATTTAGAACCTCACATGAAGTTAATAAAATCTATCCAATAAGTGATGACCAAATCCGTAATTTATTACCACACGAAGCCATTAAAGCCTATCGCTCACGAGCATTAACGCCTGATAAACCGGTAACTCGAGGTACATCAGCTAATCCTGATACATACTTCCAGTGCCGAGAAGCGATAAATACTTATTATGATAATGTCTATCAACATGTTGTTGATGCTATGGATGCTTTTGCAGCAGAAACAGGCCGAAAGTATCAACCATTTGAATATTATGGTGCTAGTGATGCTGAGCATATTATTGTTATTATGGGATCTGGTGCTAGCACCGCAAAAGAAGTAGTTGATGTTTTACTTAAACAAAACGAAAAAGTCGGGGTTGTGATCGTTCGGCTATTCCGCCCATTTTCAGCCAATCATCTGCTCGAAGTTATGCCAAGTACTGTTAATAAAATTGCTGTGCTTGATAGAACTAAAGAGCCGGGAGCACAAGCCGAACCGCTTTATTTAGATATTATGACCGCATTTGCTGAAAGCCTGTCGCGCAAAGAACGCGCAACTATGCCACTTATTATAGGTGGACGTTATGGGTTATCATCTAAAGAATTTGATCCTCGTTGTGTACTTGCTATTTTTACTGAACTTGGATTAGATAAACCCAAACCACGTTTTACCGTTGGTATTTATGATGATATAACTGGGCTTTCTTTACCTTTACCTGACCAATCGATACCACAAAAATCTGCTCTTGAAGCGCTATTTTATGGGCTTGGCAGTGATGGCACGGTATCTGCAACCAAAAATAATATTAAAATTATTGGTGATAATTCTCCTTTTTATGTACAAGGATATTTTGTATATGACTCTAAAAAGGCAGGTGGTTTGACGACTTCACACTTACGAGTCAGCTTAGATCCAATTGATTCACCCTATTTAATTACCAGCGCACACTTTATTGGCTGCCACCAAGATCAGTTTATCGATAAATATCAAATTGTTGATAAATTAAAAGACGATGGCATCTTTTTGCTTAACACGCCGTATAGCAAAGATGAAGTTTGGCATAGACTTCCAAAAGAAGTGCAAGCTCAATTAATACAAAAACGAGCACACTTTTACATTGTCAATGCGGCAAAAATAGCTCGTGAATGTAATTTAGGCGCAAGAATTAATACCGTTATGCAGGCGGCATTTTTTCATCTAGCTGGAATTTTTAAAAACGATTTTAATATCGCCCAATTAAAAGAAGTCATTGCCAAAAGTTACAGCAGTAAAGGACAAGATTTAGTTGAAAATAACTGGAAAGCGCTCGACTTAGCTATAGCTTCGCTTGAACAAATACCACTTAGCTGTGTTGACCAAAGCAGTTCAACAATGCCATCTATTGTACCTGCTAATGCGCCTGATTTTGTTAAAACAGTCACTGCTGCAATGTTAGCTGGTTTAGGCGATAACTTGCCTGTATCAGCATTTCCACCCGATGGAACTTGGCCTATAGGTACAACTAAGTGGGAAAAACGTAACATTGCTGAAGAGATCCCTATTTGGCAACCTGAACTCTGTACCCAATGTAATCATTGTGCGGTTGCTTGTCCTCATGCAGCTATTCGAGCTAAGGTTGTTGATCCTGATGAAATGATCAATGCGCCTGATTCATTAAGCTCACTTGAAGTAAAAGCTCGTGATATGAAGGGACAACGATATGTTTTACAAGTTGCACCAGAAGATTGTACTGGCTGTAATTTATGTGTCGAAGTGTGCCCAGCTCGTGATCGTAATAATTTTGAAATTAAAGCCATTAACATGCGATCACGTATCGATAATCTTGAGACTCAACGAGCTAACTTTGAGTACTTTACTGCATTGCCTGATCGTGATATTAGCACGCTTGAACGCATTGATGTGCGTACATCGCAATTACTTACACCGTTATTTGAATATTCGGGTGCTTGCGCAGGTTGTGGCGAAACACCATACATCAAATTGTTGACCCAACTTTATGGTGACCATTTAGCCATTGCCAATGCCACTGGCTGTTCATCAATTTATGGTGGCAACCTCCCATCATCGCCTTATACTACTGATCGAAATGGTCGTGGTCCAGCTTGGGCAAACTCATTATTTGAAGATAATGCAGAGTTTGCATTAGGATATCGTATTACTTATAACCAACATAAAAAACGAGCGTTACGCTTACTTGATTATGTAGCTGGCGACATTTCGCCCGAAATAGTCATCGCCTTAAAATCGCCAGAAACCTCTATAGCGGAAAAACGTCAACAAGTCGAGTTATTACGTGAACAGCTTGCACACTTAGATTCTTCGCAAGCACAAGAGTTGATGATAGATGCAAATTATTTGGTAGATAAGTCAGTTTGGGCTATTGGTGGCGATGGTTGGGCTTACGATATTGGATTCGGCGGGCTTGATCATGTTATGAGTTTAACTGATAACGTAAATATATTGGTATTAGACACTCAGTGTTATTCAAACACTGGAGGTCAACAATCAAAAGCTACGCCGATGGGTGCGGTATCAAAATTTGCTGATTTAGGTAAGCATAAAGCACGTAAAGATCTTGGTGTTAGTGTAATGATGTATGGCCATGTCTATGTTGCACAAGTTGCATTAGGTTCACAACTTAACCAAACTCTTAAAGCCTTACAAGAAGCCGAAGCTTATGATGGACCATCTTTAGTTATTGCTTATAGTCCTTGTGAGGAACATGGCTATGATCTGGCTAAATCGCATGAACAAATGAAAGATCTAGTTAAGTCAGGATTCTGGCCTTTGTATCGTTACGACCCACGCCGTATGGCAGAAGGCAAACCAGGATTAGTGCTAGACTCAAAAGCACCAAATAGTGAGTCACTAACTGGTATCTTACTAAAAGAACAACGTTTTCGTCGTTTAGAAACACTTGAACCTGTAATTGCAAATACCTTGCATGAACGTTCAACAAAAATGGCAGATTCTAAATATAAATTCTTACAGATGCTAGCAACCTATTCGGATATTGAGACACCAGCAGATAGCTGACAATAGCTATACATGGTAATTATAAGCCATTATAAAGGGCTGTTATCAATAACAGTCCTTTTTTATTACCGCATTTGAGCAATAAAGCACCAGAATTGTGCATATTCAAATCACAATAGCTAACATAACAACCCAATATCACTAACTTTATGTTATTGAGTAATATACGAATCAATTATCCAATGATCGTTAAAAACTTGGTATTATTTTTGCATGATTAATAATTGACCACATAAAAATTAATTAAATGGGAGGTGAATCATGATATCCAATTTAAACGTTAGTAGAAGAAAATTAATCACATTTTCCAGTGCGGCAATTGCAGGGATATCTATTAATCAATTATTATCTAAAGCTCATGCAATAGAAGCGCAGAACTCGGTTTCATTCTCTCTACCTATGCTTGAAAATGCAGCAACACCTGATATTAACAATCCTGTAAGGCTCAACTTTAATGAAAATGCGCTTGGTATGTCACCACGAGCAAAACAAGCTGCAATTGAGGCTGTACCAAAAGCTAATCGCTATGCCAAAGCCGAAATGCCATTACTTAACAAACGATTAGCTAAATATCATAAAGTCGATGATACTCAAATTTTATTAACTGCAGGATCTTCAGAAGGTATTCGTAGTGCTATTGCTGCATTTGTTAAGCCAAATACTCAATTAGTCATTCCAGAGCTTACTTATGGAGATGGAGAACATTTTGCAAAGATCTTTAATTTAAAAATTACCAAAGTACCAAGTTTGCCAGATTGGCAGATCGATATAAAAGGCATACAAAAAGCTGCCGAAGATTATAATGGATTTTCAATTGTCTATTTAGTTAATCCAAACAATCCAACCTCGACAGTTTTTGCAACAAGTGAAATTGAATCTTGGATAAAAAGTAAGCCTAAAAATACTATTTTTATTGTTGACGAAGCCTATGCTGAATTTGTTAATGATCCTGCATTTGAATCAGTTGATAAATTAATTACACAAGGTTGTGACAATGTTATATTGCTTAAAACATTCTCAAAAATCCATGCTATGGCAGGGTTACGAGTGGGTTATGTGGTCAGTTCAGTTGAAAACGTTAAGAATATAGCTCAATATGTTGCTGGTGAAAAACTGAATTACTGTGGTGTTTGCGCAGCTCTCGCATCAATAGATGATCAACCCTTTTTAACATACTCTAAAAAAGCGGTTGATGTATCAAGGCAAATTATGGAAAAAGCTTTATCAGAACTAGGTTTGCATTATTTAAAATCTCAAACTAATTTTATGTTTCACAAAAGTCCAATTGATTTGAAAGATTATCGAGAACTAATGAAAAATAATTTTGTATTAATTGGTAGAGATTTCGCACCAGCAACAAATTGGTGTCGAATATCGCTAGGTTCACCGAGTGAGATGCTTTACGTTGCAAATGTAATGCGTGAATTAAAAGAAAAAGGAAAAATTTAAATTAACGGCTTATTCTAAAGCTCTTTAAATATTAGCTAATTTAAAGAGCTTTATTTTTATTATAAGCCGTCAAAATTGAATTATTCATTGAAGATAATGACGAAAAAAATTTAGCTACCCATAATACGACGCGTCATCCAATAATGTTTTTTCCAATAACTATCATTTAAGTTTGAATAAACTACACCTTTTGATGTTGAAGCGTGTAAAAATTTGCCGTCTGCATAATAAATGCCAACATGTAGACCACTACGGCTACGGCCTGTTTTAAAGAATACTAAGTCACCTGCTTTAGGGGTGTTTACCTTAACACCCAGCCGAGCTTGCTCAGCAGCACTTCTTGGTAAGTTTTTTGAAAGTTTATTTTTAAAAAAATTCATTACAAAACCAGAACAATCACTACCCGCTAAAGTCGTACCGCCATAACGGTATGGCGTGTTTTGCCATTTTTTATAATGAGATTCTATTTTAGTTAACATGGTTAGATTAGGACTAGGTTTAGTTTTCTTAATAGAAACTTGACGTTGGGTAGTACTACAACCAAACAACATGAAAATAGAAAAAAACAATATAGTTATTAAAAAACGTTTTTTCACGTTAGTACAGTTGTCGAGCAACGTCCCTAATAGTTGATTGTCTTTTTTTATCATTTCTTTTTGTTCCTTTATTTAACGTTGACCAATACGAATAACGCCTAGCCAATTTTAAGCTTTTAGGCAACACGCCTTTTTCCCATTCGGTTTTATCTATTTTAGATAATCTAACTGGGCTAGTGTCCGCATGGCTACGATGATTCAAACTTTCTTTAAGGCGAATTAAGCGCAAAGAAAGAAAACAGATAATAACATCATCAACACTTAACTTTCTATATCCAGAAAGCTGATACCGAACTCTAGAACCATAATGTTTTGCAGTCTGCATTAAACTACCAACTGCGGCACCAATTAACGCAGCTGATCCAAGTGAGATACCTCCGGTCGCTAAATCAATACTAGCACCAATTGTCGCCCCCTGAACAAAGCCTTTAGTCAAATGAGTACCCATCATTTTTAGAGCATCAATATTAAATAGATCAGCATTATAGCGACCTTTTATTAAAGGTAAATTCTCTTCACTTTCTTGATTTGAATCAAATTGATACAATTTTAATAATTCATTGATCGCCATTTGTTCTCGCTTTCTAACTTTATTTTGCATATCAGCAATTGCCTGCACATCTTCTGATTTAGCCATTTCATAAAAGGCTGTAACATCAACGAGTGTTTCGGCAATAATCAGATTAGCGGTTTGATTTCGAGAATTACGAGTTTGTGCGATTTTATCTAGCCAGTTATCTAATATAACCTTAGCAGGCTCAACTAGTAAAGCAAGGCTATGATATAAACGTTCTTCACCATCCAAAGGAGGAAATATAGCGTCGAATCTTATAATAGCATGAATCCCAATGCGTGACAGTAATCTTTTCCATTCCTTTTCATTTTGGTTACTGTCTGCAGTAAAATTTAAAACAGCTAATATGGGCTTATCACTATTGGCTAAAATAGCTAATTCATCGTGATACTTTGCCAATACTGGCTCCCGTACATCTATCACATAGATAGCCGCATCACTATTTAGCAGTTGCTTGATGACTTTAGCTTCTTGATTAAATACGTTTTCAGACTCTGGGCTTTGTAAAAAAAATGTTAATTTATCGACACCATCAAGTTTTGCATTAGTAGGAAGTAATTGGTTAATATAATCATAAAGTGCTAAACTGTCTTCTAATCCTGGAGTATCATAAAAAATTATTGATTTATTATGCTCAAGTGGCAATGTTATTGATTCAACGTGTCTTGTGGTGCCAGGGCTATCAGATACATTTCCAAAATGACTATTACGAATTAAGGTGCGTAGTAAAGATGTTTTGCCAACATTGGCATGACCAACCACTGCTAATTTTAATGTTGATAGCATTTTACAAAGCCTCGCTTAGCCAGTCAGGTTGAGCCAACTGTAAAGATAATGATTGCCAATTATGATACTGTTTACCTTGATTAATAAACCAAATACGAGTTTGCTGAGATTTATTAATCAGTTGATTAATAAAATTTAATACTCCCCTATCTGGCGCTCTATCGGTATCAACCGCAATTAATAATTTTTGAGCTGGCGTTAATTGTAAATAATCTAGAATATTACTGCGCTGTTCACGCGTATTTAAAAAACCTAAAAATGAGACAGACTCAGGGTAGTGCCAACTTTCTTGCACATCGATGGCAACCAAAAAATTACCTTCAGCAGCTTCTATTGAATGTGTTGAAAAATGCCACTGGTGACTATTTTGACCTAATTTATCAGCATCTTCAATATTCACAAATAATGACTGCAACCGATTTGCTAATATTTGATAATCAGGATGAGAGATATTAAGCTCAATTCGACGACTACTAATAAGCCAATTAACACCACAAAACACCATACACAAAAGCCGCAACATTAATCCATAAACAATAAATACACCTAACAGCCAAACAGCCCACGATGATCGAATTTCACCAGCACTTAACGCATGTTCGCTTAGCTTTATAACTTCGTCTTTTGGAATTTCAAAGCCAAGTAATGACGGTAAATAGCCTAAATAATGAGTTAAACCAATAATCGTATCAGAACTAAGCAAAGTGGTTTGCCATTCAAAACTATAATGCTTAGTTGAAAATAGCACAACTAAAACTAATAATGCACAACTTAAAATCACAGTCCAAAACAGATTAAGCACAAACCCAATAAGCCAACGAATACGAGAGCCAAATAGTTCAACAAATGCAGGGATCAGTTGTTGCACTGTCTTTTTTTGAGAAAGCTTTTTAGCCAACCATAACCAACAATGAATCAACAAACTACCACCAAAATTGGAAAAGAGGAAAAACGAACCAAGCCAAATAGTTAGCGTAATTAAATGAACTCCTAACAAACTAAAAAGCGCCCAATACAAATTGATAGGGTTTTGACTTAATGCTCCCAATGCTAATGAACCACCTAAAAAAACAGATAGTAGCAGCAATAATGCAAAAGATAACTTTACCGATCGCAAAAGTACTTTTTGCGCCAAATACAATCCATTTTGTTTAGACAACATGATTGCACGCATCACAATTCGATCTGGAAGCGATATTTGTTCGGCTCTTACTTGTCGGTTGATATCTTGATCAGCAAACTGCCCAAATTCTGTTTCAATTAAATGGATCGTTTCGGTCAACCAGAGTGATTTTAGCTTTTGTCGCATTAGACTTAATCTTCAACATTATAATAAATAAAATATAAAAGAAACGCGACATAAGTCGCGTTCATAAAGTCGAATCAATTATTGTGTAATTTCACCAATTTTACTTAATAAAGTTTGAATACGTTGTTGCCATACTTGCTGATCTTGTTTTAGCTTTTCGTTTTCGTCACGTAGTGCTTTCATTTCATCTGAACTATCATTAATTAATTGCTCTAACTCTTGATTGCCTTTTCTTAAGGTTGCAATCTCTTGTTGTAATGTATTGATAGTATTTATAGTATGTTGGATTCGACTTTCTAATTGATTTAGTATTTCTAATGACATATTTTTCCTCAAGCTCAAATTATTTGGTGTATAATGCTAATCATTATACCGAATTCATTCTAAAATCAACACCTTTTTAAATCTTAAGTTGGAGAAAATTATGCGAAAACCTCTCGTTATGGGTAACTGGAAATTAAACGGTAGTTTGGATATGGCTAAAAGCTTAGTCTCAGGACTAAAAAGTGAGCTATCAAACGACACAGCATGTGATATTGCAATTGCACCACCTGTTGTATACCTTGATTTTGTAAAACACCAATTAGGTGGATCTAATATTATTTTAGGAGCACAAGATGTTGGTATTAATTTATCAGGTGCTTTTACTGGCGAAGTATCAGTTAACATGTTAAAAGAAATTGGCGTGACTCATATTATTATTGGACATTCTGAACGCCGAACTTATCACAAAGAATCTGATGAATTTATTGCAAAAAAATTTGGTGTAATTAAAGAAGCTGGTTTAGTGCCTGTATTATGTATTGGCGAAACCGAAGCAGAAAACGAAGCTGGTCAAACACAAGCTGTTTGCGCACGCCAAATTGATGCAGTAATAAAATCACTTGGTGTTCAAGCATTTAACGGTGCGGTTATTGCTTATGAACCAATCTGGGCTATTGGAACTGGCAAATCTGCAACTCCTGCACAAGCACAAGCTGTTCATAAATTCATTCGTGATCATATTGCTAAACAAGATGCAAAAGTGGCACAACAAGTAACCATTCAATATGGTGGTTCAGTTAATGATAAAAATGCGGCTGAACTATTTACTCAACCCGACATTGATGGCGCACTAGTTGGTGGTGCATCACTAAAAGCTGATGCTTTTGCGGCAATTGTTAAAGCGGCTGAACAGGCTAAAAAATAATGCATAAATATGTCGAATAACAAAATAAAAAGACGCTTAATTTAGCGTCTTTTTATCATTTAAATTAATATCATTTTTTAGCCTTAGTCGGATAACGTGAAGGCCAAATTTTTTCGACAGGTACTTGTAAATAATCAGAAATAATTCGTTCATACTTAGGGCAATGACGATATAATGCGTTTCTTAAAGTATCAGCCTGCAAACCACTAGCTCTAGACAATGCTCTTAAATTTCCGCCTCTAATTTTAATTTCGCCTACAACTCTAGATGGTGCCCAGTCTTGATCTTGCTCTCTCATTATGAGATCCTCTATTAGTTAAATTCTTACTATTGTAAAGATTATCGGTAATACAATGTTCAAAAGATATGAATTTATATAGAGCAGAATAACACAGAAAAAAACGATTTAAAACAATAAAAACAATAAAAAAATGGAATAGAGGAAAAAATGTTCGAAAATAAAATAAAAAACCAAACCGAAAAAGAAAAAACACGAACCCTAACTAATACAGGGGTCATTAATTTTAAAAATCGATTAAGCCTAGTGTTAGAAGGTCTTTCAGGTAATGCCTTTGCTAAAAAAGTTGGCATGTCAGAAGCTGTAATAAGAGATTACTTATCAGGCAAAACCTACCCATCACTAAATAGATTAGCTATCATAGCCCAAAAATGTAATGTTCCTATTGAATGGTTAGTAACTGGAAAAGGAAAATGTCGATTATTATCAGATTCAGATACTCAAGATTCAGTATATATCCCATTCCACCATTTAAATAATATGGTGAAACCTTACTCAAAAATCGAATCAATCCCATTTGATATTAATTTAATAAGGCATCAAGGCTGTAATTACGAAGACTTAGTCGCCGTATGGGCAAAAGGTGATAGCATGGAGCCAACAATATCAAATCATGATATTCTTATTATTGATAAAGCGCATTATAAACCGATCGATGGCTATTTGTATGCTGTTGAATATGAGGATCAAATCAGTATAAAACGCATTCAAAATCAAGGAGCAAACTTAGCATTACTTTGCGACAATCCTAAGTACCCAACCATTATTGGGGATAAGCATGAACCGCAAGAATTTAAAATTATTGGGCATGTAGTTTATCTTCTAAAAGATCTTAACTAAAACCCATTTAAGCTTGGGCTAATTACAGCTTTACCGGCTTCGACTGGTAAGGCTGTTTTAATGTATTTAACTCTCGTTTTTTTCTATGAATATCAAGGTAAAAAAAATGTCAAAAAGTTTCAGGTAACTATGTGTTTCAGTATAAAATCAATGTAAAGCTATTATAAAAAATAAATTAACTTAACAATCGTTATCAGCATAACTTTATGCTTTTTTCACTAGTTATGCTAAAATTAGCATTAAATTTTTTATTAGTTTTACCTATTAATATAATATTATGCCAAATATAAACACTCGAAAAAAAGTCGTTGTCGGTATGTCTGGCGGCGTTGATTCTTCTGTCTCAGCTTATTTATTACAACAACAAGGATACGATGTTGTTGGGTTATTTATGAAAAATTGGGAAGAAGACGACACAGAAGAATATTGCTCTGCCGCTGTTGACTTAGCCGATGCGCAAGCAGTTTGTGACAAATTAAATATAAAATTACATACTGTCAATTTTGCTGCCGAATATTGGGACAACGTATTTGAACATTTTTTATCTGAATATAAAGCAGGCCGAACGCCAAATCCTGATATTTTATGTAATAAAGAAATAAAATTTAAAGCATTTTTAGAATATGCGGCCGAAGATCTTGGCGCAGACTTTATTGCCACAGGGCATTACGTCCGTAAACGTCAAACAGGCGATAAAGTCGAATTATTACGAGGGATCGACAATAACAAAGATCAAAGCTACTTTCTTTACACCCTTAGCGAAGCACAAATAAGCCAAAGCTTATTTCCAGTTGGTGAACTCGAAAAACCAGAAGTGCGAAAAATTGCACAACAACTTGGTTTAGCAACCGCTGCTAAAAAAGACTCAACTGGCATCTGCTTTATTGGTGAACGTAAATTTAGTGACTTTTTAGCACGATATTTACCCGCTCAAGCAGGTAACATTCGCACTATTGATGGAGAGATTATTGGTCAACATCAAGGCTTGATGTATCACACATTAGGGCAACGCAAAGGGCTTGGTATTGGTGGCTTAAAACAAGCTGACGACACACCATGGTATGTTGTAGACAAAGATCTTACCAATAACGAATTGATTGTGGCACAAGGCCATGCTCATCCAGCACTCCTTTCTGAAGGATTAATTGCTCAACAACTTCATTGGGTTGATCGTAAAGTAGTAACAAAACCATTTAGCTGTACTGTAAAAACACGTTATCGTCAACAAGACATAGCCTGCCAAGTAATACCATTAACCGATGACAAAATTAAAGTCATATTTAATAATCCTGTTGTAGCTGTTACACCAGGTCAGTCTGCTGTCTTTTATAAAGATGAAATATGTCTTGGTGGTGGTATTATAGAAGAACGAATTACAAACAGTAAGGAAGACTAACGTGAATAATAAATACCACCATATTGCTATTGCCCTCGCTGGTGCGGCACAAAGTGCAATACTGGTGCCACAACTTGCTAACACAGGCGTTTGTAATGTTACACTTTATGAACAAGCAATAAAAAGCTTGTTTAAAACCTCGCCAAAAACAACGGATGATGTTTATGATGGTATTAAAAATATCAAAACAGGATTACAAACAGTAATACAACTATTATTATCAGGACAAAAAGAACAAGTCCAAATTATTCGTTACCTGTTTGGTACAATTGGCATTACTAGCAAATTATTAAAAAATAATGACGCATTAGATAAAATTGACCAACGATTAAAACGCATTTCAGGACTTTATCTAGATATAAATGATGAAACTGTTAGTACTAATATTGAAGATCTGTCCTATTCATTAGCGGGAATTTATTCTGATATCATCAGCCCGATATCAACAAGAATAAAAGTTGTTGGCAAAATCGAATTTTTACAAAACACATTGGTACAAGCAAAAGTAAGAACCGCCCTTTTGGGATGTGTTCGATCGGCTATTTTATGGTATCAAGTTGGTGGAAATCGTTTCCAGTTTCTTTTTTGCCGTAAACGCATTTGTAAAGCAGCACAAGAACTATTAGACCAAATTAATTGCGCAAACTAATTTGCACTTTATAACTGATATTTCAAATATTGTAACGGAGTAAAACCGATGGAATTATCTGCACTCACTGCCCTTTCGCCAATTGACGGGCGTTATGGTGAAAAAACCACAGAGTTACGCACCATTTTTAGCGAATATGGTTTATTAAAATACCGCGTTCAGGTCGAGGTTTGTTGGCTACAAAAATTAGCTTCACAAGCAGATATTTTAGAGGTTCCAACATTAAGTCAATCAGCTATTAATCATCTTAATCAAATTGTAGACCAATTTAGTGTGCAAGATGCAAGTCGCATTAAAGAAATCGAAAGAACCACTAATCACGATGTTAAAGCTGTAGAATATTTTCTAAAAGAAAAAGTGAGTACTCATGAAGAATTACACGCCATTAATGAGTTTATCCATTTTGCTTGCACATCAGAGGACATTAACAACTTATCTTATGCGTTAATGCTAAAAACAGCTAGAGAAGCTGTCTTAGTACCATATTGGAATAAACTCATTGATAAAATCACCTCACAAGCTATCGCTTATCGTGATTTACCACTACTATCAAGAACACATGGTCAACCCGCTACGCCATCAACCATAGGTAAAGAGTTTGCTAATGTAGCTTACCGCTTAAAACGCCAATTACAACAACTAAAATCGGTTGAAATACTAGGGAAGATTAATGGCGCAACGGGAAATTATAATGCACATATGGTTGCTTATCCGCAAGTGAACTGGCATAAATTTAGTGAGAATTTTGTTAACTCGCTAGGACTAAAATGGAATCCTTATACCACCCAAATTGAACCACATGACTATATTGCCGAATTCTTTGATTGTGTAGCACGTTTTAATACCATTATGATAGACTTTGATAGAGATATTTGGGGATATATTTCACTAAATCACTTTAAACAAAAAACTGTTGCTGGTGAGATCGGATCTTCAACTATGCCACACAAAGTTAATCCTATCGACTTCGAAAATTCAGAAGGCAACTTAGGGATTGCCAATGCAATTATGAACCATTTAAGTAGCAAATTACCTATTTCCCGCTGGCAACGTGATTTAACCGATTCTACAGTGTTGCGTAATCTAGGTGTAGGTATTAGTTATGCCATTATAGCTTATCAATCAACCCTAAAAGGATTAAACAAACTCGAAGTCAATCAAGACCACTTACTTGAAGAACTTAATCGCAACTGGGAAGTATTAGCCGAGCCAATTCAAACAGTAATGCGCCGTTATGGTATCGAAAAACCTTACGAAAAATTGAAAGAATTAACTCGAGGCAAACGAGTTGATGCAAAAGGCATGCAAGAATTCATTGACTCATTAAATCTACCCGAAAGTGAAAAAACACGACTAAAACAGTTAACACCAGCTAACTATATTGGTTATGCCGTTAGCTTTGTTGACAATTTAGAATAACAACTTAAATCCAAATAGCCTGATACAGTCACACCCTATCAGGCCATATTGACTTTCAGGTGATCATATTAATCACACTAGTGTAGAAATTACTCATTAAATATAAATCACCTAAACAAAAAATAGGGAAATTAATTGAACATTCGCATTGCAACTCGTAAAAGCCCATTAGCGCTATGGCAAGCAAATTTTGTTAAGCAACAAATTTTAACTAATCACCCAAATTTGACAGTGGAATTAATTCCCATGGTAACTAAAGGCGATGTATTGCTAGACAGCCCTTTATCGAAAATTGGTGGTAAAGGTCTTTTTGTAAAACAACTAGAACAAGCAATATTAAATAACGAAGCGGATATTGCTGTCCATTCAATAAAAGACATCCCTGCTGAGTTTCCTGAAGGATTAACATTAGCCACAATTTGCAAGCGAGATGATGTACGTGATAGCTTCATTTCAAATAAATATTCAAATATAGATGAGCTACCCAATGGTGCAATAATTGGTACATCAAGTTTACGACGTCAATGTCAATTGCGTGCAAAATATCCCCATTTACAAATTAAAGATCTTCGTGGCAATGTAGGCACTCGTTTAGCTAAATTGGATAATCAACAATACGATGCCATCATACTAGCCTCAGCGGGTTTAAAACGTTTAGCACTACAAGACAGAATCAAACAATATATTGATACTGACTTAATTTTACCTGCTGTCGGACAAGGTGCTATTGGTATTGAAACCCGAGCAGATGACAAAAAAATATTAGAGATTCTTTCAGTGCTTGATGACAAACATAGCCGAGTTTGTATTGAAGCAGAAAGAGCAATGAATAAAGCTTTACAAGGTGGATGCCAAGTGCCCATTGCTTGTTATAGCCAATTAAATAACAATATTTTATCACTACAAGGCCTTGTTGGACGCATTGACGGTTCTAAAATAATTAAAGGGACATTAGAGGGTAGTATAACTGAAGCCGAAAAGTTAGGAAAAGAATTAGCAAAACGCTTATTAGATCAAGGTGCGAAAACAATATTAAAGGAATTAAATGGCGGATGATTTATGTAACTAGACCCTCTCCAGAGGGTGAAAACCTTACCCAACTATTTGCTCAAGCAAATTTGCCTGTACAACATCTTCCATTTTTTACTATTTCACAAGGCAATGACCTACTAAATTTACAACAACAACTGAATAAACTTTTACCTAACGATATTGTAATCGTTGTTTCACCACAAGTTACACACGTTATTAAAACCTATATTGGCAATCTAATATTACCAACTAATGTTCGGTATTACGCAATAGGAAAAAAGTCAGCACAATTATTTAACCAGCTCACCACAACTAAAGTCAATTATCCAGAACAAGAAGACAGTGAAGGATTATTGATAAAACTACAGCAAGAATCTGTACAAAATCATACTGTTTTAATTTTATGCGGTAATTCAGGTCGGCAATTATTATCTCAAACACTAACAAATCGAAAAGCCAAAGTAAAATCAATAACGTGTTACTGCCGTGAGCCAATCACCTATCCGCCAAAGATATTATCTAGTAATATTGAAAATCAAATCATCATTATTACTAGTCTAGAACACTTAATCCAGCTTGAGTTATATATCAATCTTGAACATAAAATGCATGCTAATCTTGTAGTAACAAGCCAACGAATTTTTGCAAAAGCGAAACAACTTAATTGGCAAAAAGTTCAACTAGTGAGTAGTGCGAATAATCAAAAGCTTTTTAACGCTGTAATGATAAATTATACTATAGCCGATAATATAAATAATCTATGACACTTGCTTATTAAGACAATAATTAAAATTTATTTAAAACAATGTTAACTCTATGTCATAATGCAACATAAATTTCTAGAAATCTAAATGAGGTTATTTATGCCACCAAAATATTACGGTGCCAATGCAACACTTTCAACAATAAACACAACTTCGTTTAGTCAAATAACGATAACAGCGGTTCAAAATGAAGCGAATAACACTATGAAAGAAGATAAAAAAAATCAAACAACCACTCAATCCAATCCATCTGTGGAATCTAAATCCCAACCTAAAAACAGTGTTAGCGATAACACTAAGAACACAAGCAAATCACCCGTTTCAAAACTATCAATAATTGCTATAGCATTAACTGTTTGCTTAGGTGGTTTGGGGCTTTATTATGGTCAACAGGAAATTAAAAAACAAAAAAAAACCATCTCAATATTACAAACTGAGCTGGCCAATTTAAAACAAACAACCAAGCAAAGTATAACAAATGATTTACAAAGTAGTATTACCGACGCAGTTAATAAACAAAATCAGCAATTCAATTCACTAGAACAGCGTATTGATCGTAAACTGAGTGATCAACAACAGCTACAGCAACAATTAACAACTCAAATTAATGATTCACAAAAATTGACAGAACAAAGCTTACAAAATATCAATGAACGCTTAGCAGCAATGTCAACAAGTGATCACAATGTTTGGTTAATTTCACAAGCCAATTACTTAGTACATTTAGCTGGTCGTAAAATTTGGAGTGACCAAGACTACACATCCGCACGATTACTACTAAAAAGTGCTGACGAAAGCCTAACTCAAGCTGATGACCCAAGCCTATTGCCTGCAAGACAGGCAATTAGTAAGGATATTAATTCACTTGCTCAAGTAAGCTTTACTGATACCGATGGCATTATTATGAATTTAATCGGTTTATCAGAATCGCTTACCGAATTACCTTTAGTAGGTAATTATAAAGATATCGATCTTGGCATGACACAATATGCCGAAGATGCTACAAACACACCACAAACAAACATTAACAATATAGCTAATGATAATAATAGTGGGGTATCATCATCGGTTAACGATTGGTCTGATAATTTATTAAGCAGTACCAAGACTTTTATGGATAAATTTATCACCATAGAAAAACTTGATGACAAAGAGAACAACTTTAAGGCTTGCTTAGAACAAGCAGGACAAGACGAAAAACAAATCGTCAAATGCCAAATATTAAAAGCACCACTGAATTTGGAACAGTCGCTTTACCTACGTGAAAACATCCGCTTCCGTTTATTGATTGCAGCGCAAGCCGTACCAAGACATCAAGAACTTATTTACCAACGTGCACTAAATGAAACCGCAATTTGGGTTAATGCTTATTTTGATGGGAATGCTCCAAGCGTTAAAGCATTTATTAATGAACTTGAAAATTTGCAAAATCAATCAATCAGCAATCAAAATGTGCCTGAAAACCTAACTAGCATTGGCGAACTTGAAAAACTAATGCAAACCCGCGTTCGCTCAATGTTAACAAAATAGGAGAATAATAATGATAAAAATACTAATTATTTTCTTAGTACTAGTGGGTGGATTCTTTTTGGGACCATTATTACAAGGGCACCAAGGTTCAGCGGTATTTGAATTTGCCAAATATCGTGTCAGCATGTCATTTAATTCATTTATGATACTTGAATTAGTTGGTCTACTTTGCCTTTATTTAATCTATTGTTTATTGAATAAAATTTTTAATTCTAAAACAGCATTAGGCAATTGGCTACGCTTAAAGTCGCCAAAAAAATCGATAAAACGTGTTGAACAAGCGCAAATGTTATTACTTGAAGGTGATTATAAGCAAGCTGCTAAACTATTTATCAAAAGTGCCAAAGGGGCAAAAAATACCACCTTATCGTATTTACTTGCGGCACAAGCTCAAATTGATAATGATGAATTAATCCCCGCTAATCAGTCACTAGAACAAGCCGCTAAAAGTTGCCAACCTAATGAGTTATTTGCCTTTCAGCTAGTACAAATTAGGTTGCAACTAAAAAACCAAGAATACACAACTGCACGCATCACATTAGACCAGCTACTAAACGAAAAGCCTCGCAATGCTGAAGTACTTAGATTAGCAGATCAACTTTATTATGAAATGGGTGATTATCAAGCGATTATTGACCTATTACCAGCAATGTACAAAGCTAAAGTGTACAGCGAGTCGCAACTAGATCAGTTTAAACAAGCAGCCTATATTGGTCGAATTAAGCAATTATCGACTAATAGTGATGCACAAACACTAGTAAAATGGTGGAATGAACAACCAAGAGCCATTTTAAATAATATGGCTTATCAAAAAGCGATGGCTAATTATCTAACTCAACTAGGCCAGGCAAACGAAGCAGAAAAGATATTAAAATCGATTAGTAAACTTGAACAAAAAGAAAGAACATAAAAAAATATAACAAGAAAAACAGGGTAATTGCCCTGTTTTTATTTGAACTCACAATAATGGTTAAAAATTCAGTTATTGATTGATACAGATCAAATCATAAAATAGCGAATTAACGCCATAAAGCACATACCAGCAACCACAATACACATCAGATTCTTAGTCAAAAAGGCAACAATTGCGGTTGGAATTGTCGCTAAGCAATATTCCACATTAAAATCAGGAAAATGCCCCTCCTTTGCCACAAATAAATTTTGCACAAATAGCGCTGTTAAAATACATAAAGGTACATATGACAAGAATTGAGTCACAACATTAGGCAACTGAAATTTACGAACTAATATAAATGGAATCACTCTTGGCAACCAAGTTACTAACCCGCAACCTAAAATAATCAATAAACTATAAGTTGTCATGCTTTTTCTCCATTGCCATACCCATAAAACAACCGCCAAACGTACTGATTAAAATAGCCATTTCAGGTGACACAAAACGCATTAAGAAAATTAGCAAAACAGCAACCGTTAACATAGCTAAAAGTCGATTTTTAAGACTTTTGCTATTATCGCTAATCAATTGTAAATAGAGCAAACCAATAAACATGGCGACTAAAGCATAATCTAGACCAAATTGTGTAGGATCAGGCAACCACTCTCCGATTAAAGCACCAATAAAACAAGACAAAATCCAAGTAATATAAGCCGTTAAATTAAGGCCATGCATCCAAGCAGCATTAACTGGCACTTTATTTGTAATCGCATTTATTGCCACGGCAAAACTTTCGTCGGTCAATAAGCTACCAATACCAATATTATTTAATAACGATGCTTTGCGAAAAGCTGGAGCTGTTGCCATACTCATCAAAAAATGACGTGAATTAACTAAAAAAACAGTAAAAATAATAGCCGAAATAGGTGTAGCTACTATCATTAATCCAGCAATAATAAACTGCGCAGCGCCTGCATAAACAATAATAGCCAGTAATGTAATTTCGAGTACCGATAAATTTGCCGATTTACCCACAACACCGGCAGCAATACCAATACCGATATACCCCAATAGCGTTGGAATACAAGCATAAACTCCATCTTTAAATGATAATGGCATAGATATTCCTTAATAATAACAATATGCTATAGATTAATATTACCTATATTACAAATACATATTAAAAATGACAAATTAAATAACTTAATTCACAATAAGCCATAATATATTGCCGAAATTTGCTATAATATCGCTTAACTAATATTGATGACAATCAAAATAACTTAATAACCATTAATGTGACAAATATATCTATGCATACAGGAACTTTATTTATCATTTCTGCACCAAGTGGTGCAGGCAAATCAAGTCTGATCCGAGCCTACCTAGCGCAAAAGAATCAACATCAAGCTAAAGTATCAATTTCGCATACTACGCGCGATCCTCGCCCAGGAGAAGCGCATGGTGAACACTATTACTTTGTGGATCACAAACACTTTGAATCCTTAATTGATCGGCAAGCATTTGTCGAATATGCCAACGTATTTGACCACTATTACGGCACATCTAAAGCTGAAATAGAACAAAGCCTATCGCAAGGAATTAATGTTTTTCTAGATATTGATTGGCAAGGTGCAAGGCAAGTACGCCAAAAAATGCCACAAGCAAAAAGCTTATTTATACTACCACCTTCGCTCAAAGAGCTTGAAAACCGCCTAGTTAAACGTGGGCAAGACGACAACCATGTGATTGCCAAAAGAATGCAAAAAGCCCGAGCTGAAATTTCACATTATAACGAATATGACTATATCATTATTAACGATGATTTTGACACCTCATTAAATGCCTTAAGTGCCATTATTACCACTGCCAGCCTTGAGCAACCAAAACAAGCTATCATCAATAGGCAATTATTAGTAGATTTGCTAGGGGAATAATTCGAAATAAGATGAAAAAATATCGCCAAAAAAGTGGCGATATTTTTATGGAATAAATTAATTACCTAACGCTTTATCAGCCTGATCATTTTGGATCAACTCTAACTTATAGCCATCAGGATCCTCAACAAAAGCAATAATAGTTGAGCCACCTTTTACAGGTCCAGCTTCGCGCGTTACCTTGCCTCCAGCTTGTTTGACGTCATTACACATTTTAGCAACATCATCAACACCAATAGCTATATGACCAAACGCCGAACCATGCTCGTATTTATCGGTACCCCAATTATAAGTTAACTCAATAACTGAGCTAGTTGTTTCATCACCATAACCAACAAATGCAAGTGAATATTTATATTCAGTATTTTCACTAGTTCTTAACACCCGCATTCCCATTACACGAGTATAAAAATCGATTGAGCGCTGTAGATCGCCAACTCGAATCATAGTATGTAATATACGCATTACTTTGTTGTTCCTTATACGATTAATAATTTGTTTGAGCTTATATGTTAGCATTCAGACAGGCAAACTTCTGTGAAAGATTCATCGATTAGATAAAAAACAATAATTAATTTAATCAAGTTATTTGCTAAAGTAATCCGCTCACCATTGAGATGAGCGAAAATTAGTTGTTATTTAAGGACAATATGTCCAAAACTAATAAAATTAAGCGTTATTTTTTTACACTACTACCATAACGTGGTGATGCGCTAATTTGTTTACCATTAGTGACTAAACGAACAGCTTGACCAACATAAAAATCGTTAGCCGAACCTTTTTGTACAAGAACAATATTAGATCCGTTTTTTTGCTTGATTTCTAACTCAACACCACTAGCTTGGCTAGATTTATTTTGAATAGCATCACCCAAAATCGCACCACCAATAGCTCCTGTTGCAGCAGCTAACACACGGCCAGAACCATTACCAATAGTATTACCTAAAACGCCACCTATAACAGCACCACCAAGGCTACCTGCTACACTTTCACTTTTACCATTTGACGCATTAGCTTGAATTTTAACAGGTCGTACTGAAACAACTGTACCATAACTTACTTGCTGAACTTGTTTTGCTTGATCTGCTGTATAAACATCGCCAGAATAAACATCACTATTGCTACATCCAGATAAAATTGCAGCTAAAATAGTTAACGTGACGATTTTTTTCATAATTTATTCCTCATATAATAATAGTATAAGCTTTTTATACACAGTTTAGAATAATATTTTTTTTTTAAAACAACAATACCATTTTCATTATTTTATCAATAGCCAATACAATTTATGCTTAAGTTAGGTTATACTCAGCACAAAAATTTATCAACTATGCAATGAATATATGAAACGGTTATTTTTTCTATTAACATTATCAGTTATGATAACTGCTTGTCATGATGCAAATCAAGCACCTACAACAACCGATAATGCTGCCATTAAACAGCCATCGAATGATTGTTTAGATAACAAATCAGCCCATGATTCGCATTTAGGCAAAATTCCTGCTTTAGGATGTCCCGTGAAATAATACAATAGGCACAAGTAACATAATGAAAACTATCGAAATCGACGAAGAATTATACCAATTTATTGCTGGTCAAACTAAACACATTGGCGAAGATGCATCTAGTATATTACGACGTTTATTAAATATAAACCAATCTACATCGGCAAAAAAACAGACTATTGCACAAAAAGAGAATCATTATCCACTGTTTAATGACTTATTAACTAGTGACGCTTTCACAAACGAGAAATCCATTATTAGTCGCTTTATATTACTGCTTAGTGCGTTGTATAACTATAATCCAGCACTATTTGCCATAGCTGCAACATCCTTACATGGAAGCAAGCGAAAATATTTAGCCAAAGATAAACAATTACTAGAAACATCAGGCAAAAACACAAAACCCCGCGAAATCATTGGTACACCTTATTGGGTTATCAGCAACACTAATACTGCCAGAAAATTATATATTATTGAATCAATAATGAGTGACATGGGCATATCTGAAACCATGATAAACCAAGTCACCAACGCATTTTTACCTTAATAGGTTAAATAAAAATAAAAAAGCTAAAAACGTGATATAAACTCAACAGATTCGCGTTTTTAGTCATATAAAGTATTTTTTTATGAAAGAGGAGTAAAAAATGGCCAAGCAAAGCCGCGCAGGAATGTTAGCTCAACCATCAGATCTTATCAACGTTGAAACATTACGCAATAACTATTACCAAATCCAACCTGATACGGATAATGCTAGCCAATTAGTCATTTTTGGTACATCAGGTCATCGCGGAAGCTCAAACAAAGGCACATTTAATGAAGCACATATATTAGCCGTTGCTCAAGCAATTGCCGAATACCGCAAAGCGAACAACATTACAGGCCCTTGCTTTATTGGTCAGGACACACATGCCTTATCAGAACTTGCCTTAAAATCAGTGCTTGAAGTTTTTGTCGCCAACGAGCAAACGGTGGTTATGGCTCGTGATTGGGGCTATACGCCAACGCCAGTCATATCGCATGCCATTTTAACTTACAATCAAAACAAACAATCACAGCTATCAGACGGCATTGTTATCACTCCATCGCATAATCCACCAGAAGATGGCGGAATAAAATACAACCCAACCAATGGCGGACCTGCGGATACTGACATCACCAAACAAATTGAAAACCGCGCCAATGAATTACTGAAAAACAAACTCAATGGTGTAAAACGTGTCACCTTAGACAAGGCTCTAAATTCAAATTACATCCACACCAAAGAATACGAAACCGACTATATCAACGATCTTGAAAATATCTTAGAGCTCTCTCTTATCAAATCATCATCGCTCAAAATCGGTGTTGACCCATTGGGTGGTGCTGGTATCACCTATTGGCCACGCATTGCCGAAAAGTATGGCATCAACCTTAATATTGTTAATAACAAAGTCGATCCAACTTTCAGCTTTATGCATCTAGATCATGACGAAGTTATTCGTATGGACTGCTCAAGCTGTTGGGCTATGGCTGGATTATTAAAATTAAAAGATCAATTTGATTTAGCCTTTGGTAATGATACCGACTTTGATCGTCATGGCATCGTGACACCAAAAGGGCTAATGAACCCAAATGCCTACCTTTCAACCTGTGTTAATTACTTGTTCCAAAACCGTCCACAATGGCACAAAGATATTGCTATTGGTAAAACACTAGTCACAAGCTCAATGATCGACCGAGTTGCTAATAGCTTAAACAAACAGTACTTAGAATACCCAGTTGGTTTTAAATGGTATGCCGATGGGCTTTACAATGGCAAACTTGGATTTGCTGGCGAAGAAAGCGCAGGCGCATCGTTTTTAAGAACGAATGGTAAAGTATGGTCAACCGACAAAGATGGCATTATTTTATGTCTTCTTGCTGCCGAAATGACGGCTAAACTAGACAAAAATCCACAAGAACAGTACCAAGAACTTGAAGATAAATTTGGTGTTTCTTATTATGGACGAATCCAAGCGCCAGCCTCGTTTAGTGAAAAACAAAAACTAGCCAAACTTGATGCCAGCCAACTAACCACCGACAACTTAGCAGGTGAAAAAATCACTCAATGTTTAACCACTGCACCAGCTAATAATGCTGCAATTGGTGGGCTTAAAGTGATAACCAAAAACGGCTGGTTTGCCGCTCGCCCATCAGGAACAGAAGATGCTTACAAAATTTATGCAGAAAGCTTTATAAGCAACGAACATTTAAATACGCTACAGCAAGAGGCGCAAGAAATTGTAGCAAAAGCGATTAAATAACCGAAAAAAAACAAACGCAATAAAAAGCAGCAACTATTTGGTTGCTGTTTTTTTACATAATCCTTTTATTAGAAAGATATCAAAACAAACACACAAATAAAATCAATATGTTTTCTGAACAATTTTAAGCTAAAGCGGTAGAATTTTTCATATAAACAGCTCAGGTAGGATACTGATTTTATTAAAGTTTTTAAGTGAAATCAAATAACTATTGGTTGATTTTTTTATTGTGGTGAATTAAAAAAATGCTTTTGCACTTTATGCAAAAGCGTAAGCCTTCAGTATTGCTAGTCGAACCGCTTTTTTTGCTTTCAATCATTAAAGTACCCAGACAGCAAACTTTTCCTATTGGGACTTATCTTTACGTTGGTTTTGTCTTTTATTAACACCATAATTTCTATCTACCATCTACACCTTACAAAGCATTAAAAACACAAACAGCCGCAGTACTGTCAACACTGCTCTTCCAGATAGAACGACCTGTTGGGCTTATCTCGTGCCAATAAATTATATTATCATGGAGATCTTTTTTCCTGTCACTTGACCAAAAAGAGGAGCCAAAACCCCCATCAATGTAATTATGCAAAGGTCCCCACTCTGTAAGAAATCCAGCTCCTATTCGGCGTTGATAATGTTTATAACTTGAAGACGGTTTTGCTCCACGTCCAGATTCACCTTCATTAGTCAAATCACTTGTCTGTGGAAGACGATAACCTATACTATTACACCAAGATTCTTGATTAGAAACTATATCTTTTTTATTTCGACTAACGAACCATTTCCTTAATTGAAATCCATATTTTAATACATTACCACGACTATCCTTACCCACTAATTCAAACGTTTGTGGTAAACTTGGCTTGGAAATTATACTGGGAGTGTCTGACTGTTTTTGACTACTGCTTGCTGCAGGCCCTGTTAATTTAACGCGTGCTACGACTTTCCTTCTATCGTCATTAGGAATCCATCTATCACTAGCTACAACATTTGTTACCGTAGCAGTTATTCCCCCCAAAGTAACGGCTTCCCAAGTCAACTGACCAACGTCAACTCCACCTATGATGAAATCAAAATATAAATTATCAGCTCCCGTTGTCGGGAAATTTTGACTGTATGAGTCTGGATGGCTTGATTGAACTAAAAATCCTTTTTTGTCGTTCCATATGTCGGCTGGACCAGCACTTAATCTGTCCCCCCCAAAACAAATTCGGTCTTACAAAACAAACGGTTGGCGATGCCTTCGGTTTGATATAATATGCTACTTTACGACCTTTAAAGGAGCTGGTGTTTGGTATGCCGTAATAAGTGCTTATATTACCGTCTGTACTACTTAATTCCACTTTATAAGGTGACTTGCAAATATCTAAAACATCATTACGATTAACTGCTTGACCATCACTATCGGTTATCCTGAGCGTTATACTTCCTGTTATTTTAACTCCACCGCTACCTTCTCCATCACCATCATCATCCCCCCAATAATGATAACGTGTCACTAAGCTGTTTATACTTACTGAATTGGTAGATGCTGGCACCAGCATATTAATATCAGCAAAACTTTGACCATCTATGGGTAACTCAATTGGCTTTGTAGACGAGGAACTATTAATTCTAGGTGTGATTTTACTACCATCGGATAATGTGATAGCCAATAGCTCATCAGCTGTTATAGCCTTAGTCCGACCTTCGTCAAATGTTAAATAAGGCGCACTACCCTGTATAACACCGCTTGTATGAGCCGTTAGTGCTTGAGAGTTCGATGAATACGATAATAACAACAACGGAGTCAAGAACCATACGCTTGAGAATGTAAAGGTGAATTTTAGTTGGATAAATAAATCCGCTAAATTCCCTAAAAAATTATCAGTTTGTAAGAGTTTTTGATAATTTGAAGATTTAAGAGAATTTAAGATATAGGCCTGCCTATTCTTGCGCCTACGACAATAATCCATTACATTTCACCTATTAATGAATGTTCCATTTCATTTTTATTAACTTATTAAATAAGCTGATTTTCTATCAGCTGTAAAAGTATAATCTTTTGTGAAAATTTTGGCTAGTTTTTTGGATAATTTATTAATTAAAATATAGTATTAGGCTTAGAACATTTAACCTTTTGCGAAAATAATTGACATTAGTGATAACATCCAAAGCAAAAATTTCCCAACTCGCACTGTCTGGTGTACTAGCTTTACTTAATTATCGTGCATGCTATCGCTATGAAAAAGTAAAATATTGACTTTACAATATTGTGAGATTTTCTTGCTCTAAAATTTCTCAGGTAGACTATTGATTTTATTTAATTTTTTATTTTTAAATAAAATCATATACTTATAGGTTAGTTGTTTATTACGTTGAATTTGGCTTTTTAAGAAAGGCACTTTTGTTATTTGATAATAGCTATTTAATAACAACTTATTAATAACAGCTAGTTAATAACAAAAGCGCAAACTTTAAAATTGTCTCGGTCTGGCGTTATTTTGGCTTTTAGTCATTAAAGCACTAGGCTCGCAGGCTTTGCCTGCTCAAAGCCCCAACATGCGCTGGGCTTGGTTCTTTGTTACCTTGTTTACTCTATAACCCCCCGCCCTAAGGATTAAATACCAAATAATAAATGCTAAGGAGTGACACAAATCGCATTATAAATATTCGAATTTAGATTATCATGATGGAATATCATACCATAGGCAGCATCGCTTACGAGGTATGGCAAACCGTGGAATAACCCACCACTTTCACTAATGTCGCTTGTTATGCTAGTGGTAAAAATAGACTTGTTATCGCCGAAGTAATAATAAACCATACCCCACTCCGCAAAAAAACCAGCACCTATATGGCGCTCGTACACATTATTTTTTGAAGATGGCTTAGCACCAATATCTCCTTTACAATTATCACCCAAAAGACCAGCACAAACTGCATTAGTCAAATCCTTTACCTGTGGAACACGATAACCTACACTATTACACCAAGATGTTTGATTAAAATAAGTATTATCGCTTTCTCCACGATGCACAAACCACTTTTGCAGAACAAATCCATATCTTACTACCACATTTTTATTACTATCTTTACCCTCTAGTTCAAATACCTGCGGTAAATTTGGTTTGGGAATTGGACCTGGGCTGTCTGTTTGTTTTTGAGCATCACTTGCTTTAGGACCTGTTAACATAACGCGAGTTACTTTCTCTCCATTGGGAAGCCACACATCCCACAAATTTACTTCCGTTTTTATCACAGTAGCAGTTATTCCCCCACGTGTGACTGGAGCCCAAGTTAACTGCTCGCTATCAACGCCACTTATGATTAA
Organism: Gilliamella sp. BG2; assembly: GCF_046635645.1. Lineage (NCBI taxonomy): Bacteria > Pseudomonadati > Pseudomonadota > Gammaproteobacteria > Orbales > Orbaceae > Gilliamella > Gilliamella sp. BG2. The sequence continues at coordinate 33,822 of NZ_JBIDFF010000015.1, read as the reverse complement.
ATCAAAATACAATCCATCACTGCCCGTTGTTGGAAAATTTCGACCATACTGTAACGGCGTAGCTGATTGAGTCAAAAACCCTTTATCTGGATTCCATATATCAACTGGACCAGCAAAATAATCTTTACCTTCTGTTAGATTCGGCCTTGCAAAACAGATAGCTGCCGATGATTTTGGATTGATATAATATGTTGTACGACTTTCTGTGAAGGTATTAATATCTGGTACACCATACAAAGTTTTTAAATAACCTTCTGTACTACTTAACTCTACTTTATAAGGCGCATTACATATCGTTAATACTTCATTACGATTAACCGTTTGGTTATTTTTATCAGTAATACTCAGTATGATATTCCCACTTGCTGTTATACTATCTTCATTTCCATCTCCATCATCATCACCCCACTTACCCTGCGCAACTAATCCATTTATACTTATTGAATTACTTGATTGCGGAACCAACATGTCTATATCAGCAAAACTTTGACCTATTGCAGGTAACACAATCGGACTTGTTGATGATGAAGGATTATTTTGCGGTGTGAATATTCGACCGTCCGATAACTTAATACTTAATAAGTCATCTGTGGTAGTCAATTTAGTAGTACCACCATCAATAGTTAAATAAGGCGCAGTACCGTGAATGCGCTCAGAAGTCGTGGCCGATAAAGCCTGCGATTCAAAAGAGTACGGCAATAACAACAATGATATTAATACCAATGGGATTTTTGAAAATAATTTTGTGAATAATTTCAATAATAATTCGAGAGATAATTTTGAAGATATAAATGAGTTTCGTGCAAACTCTCGTCGAATAGGATTATTTGATAAATTTAAGACATAGGTTTGCCAGTGCTTGTGCCTTGTGCCTTGTGCCTAAAAGGGTACTGCATTTTGTTCCACCTGTCAAGTAATATTTTGTTTTATTTCAATTTTTTATAATTATCCGCTTATTTTTCTAAAGCTGTGAAAGTATAGCCGTAAAAAAAATAGTTGGCTAGTTTTTTGGCGGACTTTTTTGTAAAGAAATGTAAATAAATTTAAAGAAACATAAAGATAGAAATGATTCAGTTATAAAAATAGGTGAATTTTTTAACTAAATTATGATGTCTGATTTCAGACTTTTTGACTTTTACGGAATGGTTAATATTGCTGATAACATCTAAAACACAAACACGCCCAATAGCCCTGTTTGGCGTGCTAGCTTTACTTCGTTATCGGCACATTTTGAAGCTCTGATAAGGCAAACTTATTAACATTGTGGTGCTATAAGTGTGTTTCTTACTCTAAAATCGCTCAGGTAGACTATTGATTTTATTGTTATTTTTATTTTTCTTAAAAAGAAAAAACTTTCTGAGCTCTTTCCCTAATTGATGCAATATAGTATTCTAGTAGCTATTATTTGAACATACTCCAAACCCAATACACCGTGCACACATTTATTTTGTCTTTACGTAAAGTCTTTTACAGCAGTAATCTTCTTTTTAGTCTTCGGATGTTAATTAGTTTAACTGGTTCGACTTTAGTTCCGTGGTATTTTGGGTATACCTCGCTAGTTATTCCTCTTACGCTTGGTGTTGTGGCAGCTGGTTTGACCGAGATCGATACTCGTCTATTAAGCCGTTGTATTAATTTAATTCTTACATTGATCTGTTTTACTATTGCCACTTTTTCAGTCGAGTTGTTATTTGATTATCCTGCATTTTTTATTATTGGTTTGGTTTCTTCAACATTTATTTTTACCATGCTTGGTTCGCTTGGGCAACGTTACGGTGTGATTGCGTTTGGATCACTTTTAATTGCTGCCTATACCATGCTTGGGCATAATTTGTTTACTGATAATTACACTTTGCCCTGTTTTTTGCTGTTAGGTGCGCTTTGGTATAATGTTGTTTCGTTAATTGAATCGATCATTCAACCTATTCGCACAACCCAACAATCGCTTTCACAGTGTTTTATTGATTTAGCACAATATCTTGACGCTAAGGCAGCGATGTTTGATCCCGATGAGTCTGACGGTTTTAAAAAACAGACTTTGCAATTAAACAATAGTAATAATCAACTCATTAGTGCTTTTAATAATACAAAACGTTCGCTATTTAATCGTTTAAAAAGCTATCGTGGACAAGCTTATATTAGAAAGTTACTAAGCTATTATTTTGTCGCGCAAGATATTCATGAGCGAGCAAGTTCAGCGCATGGACATTATCAAGCGCTTAGTGTGCATTTTAAACATAGTGATATTTTATTTAGATTTGCTCGTATTTTAAATTTGCAAGCGAAAGCTTGTGCGCAATTGGCAATGACAATTAAGTTAAATCAAACTTATCAACATGATCCGCTGTTTTCACGTTATTTTTCGTATCTTGAAGAAGCTATTAATCAATATCATGCTAGTCATAAAAGCGATATGCTGATGATTAAAGCGCTTAAGAGTTTACATCAAAATTTGCTTTCTATCGATCTGTTACTTGCTAATATTGATACCGAGCAACATTTGCCAAAAGCAGAAGAAGATAATCAATTAATCGATGAAGAACTAACCAGCTTTTATGCTATTTTTGCCAAGATTAGAAACAATTTAACCATAAAATCGGCACTATTTCGTCATGCAATTCGTATGTGTGTGGTGTTTTTTGTTGGTTATATGGTGATTCATTTTTCCGATTTACAGCATGGATATTGGATTATTTTAACCAGTTTGTTTGTGTGTCAACCTAACTATTCAACTACAAAATATCGGTTAAAATTACGCGTAATCGGTACCATTCTAGGGATTATTGTAGGTATTCCGTTGACGTTTTTATTTCCAAGTGTTCCTGAGCAGTTGGTGTTGATTATTATCACTGGTTGGCTGTTTTTTCTATTTAAGAATTCACAATATGCTTATGCTACTGCGTTTATTACGTTACTGGTGTTTTTTAGTTTCAGTTTAATTGGCGAAAGTAGTATTCAAGTTGCGGTCGCACGTATTATTGCAACGTTAATTGGTTGTTTTATTGCATGGTTTGCTGTGAGCTTTATTTGGCCTGACTGGAAGTTTAGAAATCTACCTAAATTAGTGGATCGTGTTTGCCATGACGATAGCCATTACTTAGCGTTAATTGGTCGTCAGTATTTGACTGGTAAAACTAATGATGTTATGTATCGTTTAGCTAGGCGTGCGGCGCATGATAGTAATGCAGATTTGTCGTCATTAATTAGTTTGATGACTAAAGAGCCGCATATGAATCCAGTTGTTATCGATCAGGGATTTCGTTTGTTAACACTTAATCATACGTTGATTAGCTATCTTTCGACTTTAGGTGCGCATCGCGATAAACCTCTTTCAAAACAGACTTTCGATCTATTTGATGATTTGTCAGTCTATATTATTAATCTATTAAGCATTAAAAAGATCGACGGTGAATACCAAGCTATTAAAAAATCCGTCACCGATTATATCGAAACTATTTCGGCTGTTTCAATTGATGATGATAAAACAAATAATGATCTGTTAGTTATGCAACAATTGGCTTTGATTTTGGATATTTTGCCTGAGGTTGTCATGCTTGCAAGTGAATTGGAACATTAAATGGTTTAATAAGGGAATTGAACTTTAAACCACATTACTAGCATTTGAGAATTAATTCATTTATTCTTTTATTGATAAATAATGTTATATACCCAAAATATAAATTGAACCGTATTTTTGTATATTATCATCAATCCATGTTATAAAATCACCAATCATCTGTGAAAAAAAAGATTTATATTTGTAAAAATTATTTGTCATTTCTTGCAAATCATTATCAAAAATAAACTTAAAATCGTATAAGTCATGTTCAAGTTCTATTAGATTTAGAGAGTGATCAAGCTTCTGTTTAAGCTTGATTAATGATGATTTTATTAAGAACCACTGTTTTTTATTAACTTCAGTTTTCCCCCCAATGCCCATGGTTTTGATACTTAGGTACATTGTTGTATATAATGCTTTCAATAAAGTTAAATGCGTTTTCTGCCAGATACTTTGATGTTTCGTTCCAACAATAATCTTTAAAAGGAGGTATTGCGAACTCAAAAATTAGCCCCGACATGTTTTCTTTCAAGGATTTTAACCTAAAATCTATCATGTAAATTCTTTCATATTAAAAATGTTATGTACATATAAATACTAGCATATTATTTTTTGATTACTATCAAGCCAACTAATCATATTAAATGTAGCAATAAATCAAAAAAAATGACCTAACGTAAAAATTCTAAGTATTTTACTATAATAATTTTAGTTAAATATGTTTCTCTACAGAATGAAAGTTATTATATATTATGATTATGTGGAGATGTCATTGAAAAGATATAGTTGTCATTAAAATTGAACTAAAATATGACGATATTTAAATTATTTCAATCGATTACTCGCTTGGTTATAAACTTCATTACGCTCTCTTTTTCCTATAGCGACAACAATAATAATTAGCACATTATCTTGAACTTGATAAACCAATCGATACCCAGATGCCTTTAATTTTATTTTGTAACAATTAACGATTCCTCGTAGCTTGTTACTTGGTATATGAGGGTTTTCTTTACATTTTAGTAGTTTTTTTGCAAATTGTTGTTGTATTGTTCGATCAAGTTTTTTCCATTCTTTTTCTGCATCCTTTCTAAACTTGATGGTGTATTTCATAAAAAACTTTTCAAATCAATATCAACGAGCTTTTGTTTTTCTCGCTCTTTAACTAATGCAATTAATTCTTGATCATCAATCATATCAAGCATTTTTTCGTAAAGTTCGGCTGGAACACAATAAAATGTAGGTTGATTTCTATTTAAAATTGCAACTGGCAAACCTTGTCCTGCATTCACTGTTGCCATTGGATTTTTTTTTAATTCACTGATACTTGCAGTTGTATCACTCAAAATAATATTAGGCATGATCATATACCCTTGTTTTGTTATGCATATTAAATATAACACCTTAAAGACCTGTTAACAAGTCTTATCAGTGCTTGTTACCCTTTAAAATAATTCTAATTATGTATTATTTATAGTACCAAACGAACCTTACGATCACACTGGAATATTAGTCTTATAACATTTAAAAACTTTATTTAGCATAAAAGAATATAACGCTCTACTGAATAATAAACGCAAAAATACGCAATATTATTTTCTACTAGAGTTATGTAATAGCGATAAGGTATTTATATCATAAATCTTTCAGTTGTATTGGTAATTGGTAGTTTGTCTTTTTTAAAAGATAACACAAGTAAACTGCTTGTAAGATATGTGTTACCGCTATTTGTTGTTGACTGAGAATTTTATTTAAAACGGTACTTAATGTGTTTAATCCTAAAGTATCACAATCATATTGAATCGAAATTAATTGCTGTTTTTGATCAGTGAATAATTCAAGCCTTCCAGAACATACCATACTCTCAAGTATCGTTAAAAGTGGTTGAATAATTAAGGTTGAAAGTGAATCTGTCATATAATGATTTTCGCCTAGATGCTTTTTATGCGCTAAATAATTATTTATAATAACATTTTGTTTAGAATTATTTTTTTTACTTTTATGACAGAAGTCTTCAAAATCAAGGTTTAATGTTTTGATATCTCCTGTTAGTTGCTCTTTGTAAAGCAATGCAAAAGGCTCTAAATCCAAAAAGTTGTCATTTTTTACACAGTTGACAAATACGGTTAAGGGGTGATTGTTGGTTTCTAAAAAATTCTTTAAAACATCGATACGTAATTTTTCATATTCATCCCAAAAGAGACATAAAAAAAGGCTATTTCCATCATTATCATTTACTTGCCAAACTAAATTTTGTCGAATTTCATCTAAATAAGGTTTATTTGAGCTTGCTATATGAAGAATTAACATCTCATTAAGAGGTGAATCATCTAAATGATTATCTTGTAAATAGTCGCTCAGTATTGACCAATTTTCAAATCCCGCTTTTGATCTAAAATCCTGATAATTGTTATCATTCCACCCTGTTTCTTGTAAAGTAACAGTTGAACCATGAATCGCCAATTCGCCAGTATCTGATAAACGAGGGTGATGAAGCTTTATTGATTTTTGCATCAACATATAAGGAAATGTTTGCCATATTGACATACTGTTCCAAATCATTGTGCGATTAAAATTGATATCGTTTTTATAGGATCTGGCTAATGTTGTTTCTTGGTATTGTTGTTTTTCAATATCCCAAAAGTAGAAAGTTGCACCAATGGCACCTGTTTTACTTTGCCACCAACGACCGCCTAATGGTAATAGCTCAAGGGGCTGTGATTCTGTTTTATATTGGCGTTTTATCCTACCTCTTAATTTGAAAAGTTGTTCACCTTGATGATGTAATAGCATTTCGGTATAGGCTTGTATCTGCCCTAAAAAAAGAAGTATATCTTGTTCTTCAACCGCAAAATGCCGTTTGGCAAGTAACTCAACCAATTGACTAAGATGCCGAAGCATTGCAGCCAGACGAGGTAATCCTTGAGATCTTGCTGACATATTAAGTAACTGTAATTGATCAGCTTGATTATGACTCACATGAGATAAACCTTGATTGATAAGATTACAAATATGCTGTTGAATCTGTTTAATCAAAGTAATTTCATCAGCAGAAAGCTGATCACTTTCATGTGTTATGCTTTGTCGATATTGGATTGGCCACGGCCATGTTTTGTTGTTTTTTTCAAATAGATAAGCAATAGCTGCTAAATGTATTGCCATTTTTTGGTTTGTACAGAAAGTTGAAATCATTCCATCAAAGCCAGTACCCGCCATATAAATAATAGGTGTATCGCTTTCTGGTACAATAATTCGTATTTGTGAATCTTGGTATTCTATCGTAACTGAATGATTTTTTTGCCAACTACACGCAAATTGATAAGATTTAAAAATATTGTTTTTTCCTGCTTTTTTTAAAAGTTTGGAGGCATCTAATGACAATAATTCAGTTAACACGTTAGCTAAAGGTCTTATTGTTTCAAGCTGTTTTGTACTTATTTTATTATCAGATTTATGCAAATCATTAGATTGATCTAGCGACTTAATTTGATTTTCATCATCAATTTTATTGCTATCGGTAATAGAATGTTCTAACAACGAAGCATTTGATTGTAGCCATAAAACAGCCGATATAATGTGCTTACAATGCCCGTGAGCAAGACAATTGCAACTTGCGGCTTGAATACCTTGAGCAGGTAATCTAACTTGCTGACCGTCTGCATTGAATTCTAAATAATCTTCATTGCTTTTTTCAATTAATTTTACTTTGTTAGCCTCGATATCTTTACGAGCACGGCGAACTAAGCCAATATTGGCATAAAGTGCCAATGACTCTTGATCATAGTTTAAATAGATATGTTGCCAACTCATTGCATAACCTCAGCTAGCCAAGCAGCAAAGTGTTCTGGTGTTAATGCCGCAATTTGCATACCACGGTTAGCTAATTGCTGCGATATTTGCAAATCATAAACAGGATCAGCATTATCATCTAGCGCCGCTAAACCTAACATTTTGACTCTATTGCTGTTCATTCTTGAAACAGTTGCATAAAGGTGAATTAATGCTCCTCCCTCACAAAAATCACTTATTAATACCACAATTGTTCGTTGTGGATTTTTAATTTTTTGTTCAGCATAATTGAACGCTTTGGCAATATCAGTTCCCCCCCCTAACTGAACTGTCATTAAAACTTCCACAGGATCATGGGCTAAGTGAGATAGATCAACAATTTGAGTGTCAAAAACAAATAAATGTAAATTAACAGAAGGTAATTTAGCCATAATGCTAGCACAAACAGCAGAATAGATAATTGAACTATCCATTGAGGCGCTTTGATCAACACATAAAATAATATCCCAAGGTAATTGTTTGTTTGCACGGGAGTTAAAAATCGCATTTTCAATAATCATTTGTTGTTTTTGTTGATCAAAATGTTTCAAATTAGCCTTAATTGTTGCACGCCAGTCAAAATTTTGGTTACAACGTATTTTGGAACGACGAAATCGATTCCTTTTACCTATCAAGGCATTAACAAAATCGGATTTGATTTTTTGTAAAATTTCATCAACAACGCTTTGAATCAGCTCTTTAACTGCCAAATAGACTTCACTTTTTAATTGTCCTCTTAAATTCATTAATAAACGCACAGAGTTCAAATTCGGCTCTAACGCTTTAATAACATTAGGATCGTTTAAAATTCCTTGCAGTTGATAACGGGCAATCGCCTGCTGTTGCATGCGTTCAAATGTACTTTTAGGGAACAGTTTTCGCGTTTTATTGAGCCAATTTACTGTGTTAAATACAGAATTTTCATTGCCACCAGGTGAAATCTTTTTTCTAACACTATCCCTACTATCTTCATCGCCTATTTTTAAACCTCGCTTGCGGTATTCATGCTGATAAAGATAATTTAATGTTTGTTCTAAGTTATGATCATGTTGGTTAAATGTCGCCTGATTAAGGTGTCCATCTGCATATTTTCCTAATATCAATCGCCATCGCTTAACATGAGCAACATTTTTTTTATCAATGATTTTTTTATTGCCGATCATGCTAAATCCTTATTGTTTAAACCAATCTTGTAGTTGTTGTTGATGAATATATTGGGAGATAGATAATTCCAAAGAAAGTGTTTTTTGCAATTCTTCTTCACTAAATCTATATTGCTCAATACTCATATCTTCTTTTTCAGCACTATATTTTTTAGAAATTTTTTCGGCAATTATCGCATTTTGTTTCGGTGTGAGTTGCGTAAATGCAAGTCGTAAATCAGGAAGTATTTCGATAAATTGATCTTGTTTCCAATTCGCTAATAATTCATCAAGGCTTGTTAATAATTGTGAAGAGTGGATAATTAATTCGGGTGCACATTGCATTATCCCCATAAAATAGCTACTTGCCTGTTCATATTGGGATCCTAACTCAAAAGCCATTTTTATTTTGTGGTCAAATTCTGATTGGCTAATTTGAGAGTCCAAATAAGCAATACTATCAATAGCGCCCCGAATCAATGGCGCCTCGCTTAATAACGGTTGTAAACGATGTAAATTCAGGTAAAAATCCTGTTTCAACTTTTTCACATCTAGCTTATCTGGTAGATTATTTATTAAATTTCTAAATAATAATAATGTTTTTAAATTTTCTTGCTGTTGCTCTGTATCGGATTGTTTTAATGTATCAAGTAAGAAAAAGGCTTGTTTTGGTACTTTAGCTAGCAATGCTAACAAAGTTGAACTGACATTAAGTGCTAAAAAGTCCCGACCTTGCCATAAATAGAGTAAACGATGCCCACAATCCACTAATGACAATAAATTACTGTCAACTTCTAAGAATGATGATAATTTAACTAATAATTGAGAGAAATAGGTTTGTAATCCCATTAACGCCGCTTGTATCACCCCTTTTACTGCACACAAACAAGATTGTGCCATTCCATCTTCTGTTAATTGCTCTATTGACTGTTGTAGTTTTTGTATAGCAATCTGTTCAAGTTGCGTGCCTTGCTCTGACAGCTCAATTAACCTAGCTTCAACCATTGGAGTCCATAAATATTGCCAATCTTCAAACATAATGGTTAACCTTGTTCCATATTGATAATTTGGTCCGTCAAGACGATTAGCAAATCCAACGTCCAGAAAGGCAAGTAGGTGTAAAAATCGACTTCGTTGCCGATGTTCTGGGTTACGGTAAATATCAATATGGGTAGTTTTAGGCAATGTGTCGTCGAGCTTAAAACGGTATTTTTTAAGTGTTGAATAAACTTCATTAACAAGTGGTGGTGAGGCTATATCATTAGGAATTTGTCCTAATTGATTTCCTGATAAGCTACGATAAACTATTTGCCAAAAATCACTGCGTACATCGTGAATACTTCCTTTGATAAAAGCAGATTGAATACCATCAAGCAGATCATAACGACCTGGACCATAATGACCTCGAAGTTCAGCTAATAAACAGGCTTGTTCAATCGCCGACTTTAAAGGGATAAAACCAATTGCATCACTACAATTTTGCTTTTCTCTTAATTTATCAGTAATAATCGATAAAAAATCAATCAATTGTGTTTTTCGATAACATTGGGTTGTTTGCGGTTGGTTAGAATTTTGTTCATAAGCTAGCATTGATTGCCAAGATTTTTGGTAATAAGCAGGAGAATTCATCCCTGCTGTATAACCATTTAATGCATCAAGGCGATCAAAACTATAACGAATAAGCCAAGTTCGATCCCTGTCGCCACTTTTCTGCTGTCGATTAAATCGGGTAATATCGGTTCGTTTGGGTAATAGAAGCTTGTTTTGCCATAATCCTTCAAATAATGCTAAAGTATGGAATCCGCCTGTGACCACCACAATTTTTGCATCGGGGATCGATTTTTTTAATCGCCCAATTGCGGTTAACATGTGCTGTTCTCGTTGGCTCGATCCTTCAGCTTCAAGTGATGATGAATCGTAATCAAGCCTCGCCATTGCACACCAAATAAACGTATCTTCAAAAAATGTTTGCCAATCAGCAAGATCGGTAAAATTTCTTAATTCAAATAAATGCTCCCAAACTTCGTCATGATCACGGCAATGTAATTTCTTAGCCAATTGAGTAATGTATTGGCTATGCTTTAGATAGGTTTCAGAAAGTAATGATTTGCTCTGCAATGATGTGAATTCTTGAGTAACTTGTTCTGCCCAAGGCAGATCAATAAATTGAATTTTTGCATTGTATTGTTTTGCCAATTGCATTGCTTGCCACTCTGGTGAGTAACTACAAAATGGATAAAATACGGAGCGAGTAATTTGATGCGATGGCGAGTTAGCCTTATCATCCTCTTTATATTCTTCATTCTTCTGAAGGACAACTTCGTCTACTTGAAGCTCTGTTTGACAAAGTATAGCAATGGGTGGCTCTGTCTTATTATTTAGTAGTTCCTCAAGTTTTTCTGAAAAGCTAGCAGGTGCTTCAATCAAAATATGGGTCGGTTTAATTTGAGTAATCAACTGTCGCAAAGCATAACTACAAGCAGGACTATGATGGCGCACTGGAGCAAAATAGATCTGCGCTTGTTGTAATGCATCTCGACATATCAAAGCATTTTGTAGACGTTGTGGTAATGGTGAGCTTCCCATAATGATTATCTATTTATTATTTCCAGAATTTTTTAGACACCTGGTAGAATGAATGCCATACTGATGAGTTTTTAGCTCTTTCTCGCACCACATTATCCATATAAAATTGAATTCGTTTAATATCATCAGCATTGTCTTTTAAAACTACACCAATAAGCTGTTTAGCAATATGTTCACCCTCAAGGGTGCCCTCATCAAAATAATAGGCATCTAATGCTGAGGCATAAACAATATTGACAGCTTCTGCTGTTGACATCACCGCATCAGGTGTTTTCAGATTAGTGCCTGCTTGTGTTTGCCCCTGTCTTAACTCTTGAAACGTTGTTACTAATAGTTCAATGACATCGACTGGAATAATGATCTGCGATTTTAGTTCACCTAATTCCTGGTTAAGTTGCATTTTAATTAATTCTATTTCAAAGTTTTTATCAGTAATTGGGTTAACGGTTTCAAAATTAAAGCGACGTTTTAATGCAGCCGACATCTCATGTACACCGCGATCTTTTAAATTTGCCGTACCAATAAGATTAAAACCTGGTCGAGCGCTAATTTTAGCATGCTGTCCCATTTCTGGAATCATCATTTGCTTTTCTGACATCAATGACACAAGTACGTCTTGAATTTCAGGAGGACAACGTGTTATTTCTTCAAAGCGCACAATTTTACCTTGCTGCATACCGTGGTAAATTGGCGAACCAACTAATGCTCGTTCAGTTGGTCCTTCTGCTAATAATAAAGCATAATTCCAAGAATATCTGATATGATCCTCATTTGTCCCTGCCGTACCTTGAATAGTTAGGTTTGAATCACCACTGATTGCTGCAGCTAGCAGTTCAGATAACATCGATTTAGCCGTACCAGGTTCGCCAACTAACATTAAACCTTGTTTACCAAGCAAAGAGACTATTGCTCGATCAACAAGAGGATCGTCACCAAAAAATTTGCGGCTGATGCCAATTTCTTCATTACCTAAAATAAACGTTCGTACCGATTTTGGTGATAACTGCCAGCCTTGAGGTTTATTGTTATTACTATCCAATTTCAGCAACTTATTTAACTCTTTAGCATAACGTTGTTCTGCACTTAAGCGAATGGCTTGTGTTTGTTTTACCATAACCCTTTCTTCTCCCACTCTGGATCAAAACCGCTTGAGGCATTAGCAACAGCCATATAATCAGCATAAGCTTCTGCTAGTAATACTGGCGGCACATCGTTGATATCAATTGCATTACCGTTTTTCCCTTGCTTTTTACTAAAATATAGATTGTAAAGTATAACGGGAATATTCTCTTCTGGCACATAGCTACCACTAAATTCAATATTGATATAAAGCTCAAGCTCGCTAAAATATTTATAATAGCCGTAAAAGCAAGCACCGTCTTCAATGTCTTCTCGCTTATACCCTTGTTTAATTAATATATTTCGTATTGTAAAACTGTCTGTTAGCCACCCTTTACGATCATCAATAATATTTTCTTCAACATGGCTAACATCAGGCAACGAATGGTTAAATTGTGTAAGTAGTAGCGGAACTTTGTAATCTGCAAGATGTTTTTGCCATGTTTTCACTACTTCGTTAGTTAACAATGCACTATGTGCAACAGTAACATCGTTTTCTTTACTAAGCGTAATCTCATCATCATTTAAATCAATTAAACTGCCATCTTCGGTTGGACGAAAACTCTTTATAATTACCCCTGATTCATTCACTTCGAGCCATACTAAATGTTGAATTAATCGATTCATAATGGGATGGTTATAGAGATATTCTTGCCACTCTAAAACAGACCAACGTCGCTGCAAACACATAGCTTCGTATAGCCGCATTATTTGTAATTCAATTAATTGTTTCAGCTCTTTTTTACTATTATTAAATTGTTTTTTTGCTTCTTTAACTAGTGTTTCATCTTCAGGTTTTCTTGCTTCGGGTAGTGTTTTAATTTCTTTACCTTCGGCGTTTTTTAATACAAATTTAAATTTATCATCTAATGTGGCTGTAAAAATTCGCTCACCATAATCAAGGCTCAGTACGCCCGATTCATCTAAACCTGCTGTTGGAATGGTGCGATCAGCCAGTTCATCAGCCGTCCACTGTTTTTGCTCAGCAATTTGGTTAATCAATAATTTTGCTTTTTTTTGCACGGACGGCGTTCGATAACGACGTGCAATTGATAATAAAAATTGAATAATAAGCGGATCACTACTAACGGCTATTGATTCAAGCATGGCTTCAATTTGTCCACGCCTGATTTGATAGTTTTTAATATAGTTTTTTATTATCGATACGGCAGTATTACCTTGTATGCCTCCAATTAGTGATAATATCCCCTTTGATTTAATAGCTGAACCAATCACACGGGAAAGCACTTCTTGCTTTATCATTTCGAAAGCTTCGCTTAAAGTCATATTTTCATATTGACCATAATACTCTGGATAACGCTTTGCATAATTTAAATAATCTTTCAAACGCTGTTTTGCATTTAAGTTTGCCTCTATTTCGGCTTCTTCAAGTGTTGGCGTTAGTGTGTCTTGCTTAATAAAAGCCTGTAAAATAAATACACCTAATTCGTGTTGACTTTTGATGCTTAAAAGTCGGGTATAAATGATTAATAATGGATTAGCAGGCTCTTTTAATTTTATCGCAAGCCAAATCCACCAAGTGATAATTTGAGGGTCAACCACCTTACCATTTTGCCAAGTTAATGCTGGAATTAAGTTTTCATCAAGCCATTTGGCATCTGCTGGTTTTTTGCCTGTTAAGCCTTTTTGTGCATCATCTAATAATTTTGTTGGCGTTAAATATTGGTTTATATTTTCACCTAAACTTTCAAGCGCAGCTAATAATGTTGCTTGTACAGATTCAGATTTCTCTTTGTTTAGCGCATTATTCAGTGCTTTAATTGATGATTTCTGTCCTAATTTTACCAACCACTTGGCAGCTAAAATACGCTGAGCTTGTTTGGTTGATATTAATGCCTCTTCCACTCGGTAATGAATATCAGGCAACATACTCAATGCTTTTTGTGCTAATAAACGTAATGATTGAGTTTCACCTAATGCCAGTTCAAGTAAATAAGTCACATATTTAGCTAGTAACTTCGGGAAAAAAGTTAATATTTTTATCCCTCGTTCTTTCTCAAAAAAATAATCACTGTTTTGCAGTTCTTGATTTGGCAGTAGTCCTAATGCTTCATCAAGATAAACGGAATTTTCGGCAAAAAATGGCCAAACTAAATTAGGATCGACCTCAGCTGTGGTTTCATAATAATAATTCATTAAAAATGCGGCAGCGATGGTACGTTTCGCATCTGGCACATAATCTATTTTATTCATGACTTCAACTAACTGGCGTAAATCAGTACGTAACAAGATTTCATGATGAGAAAAACTTAAACCTAAATAAAAGGAATTAGGCTGATGATGACAAATTTTTTCCGCACGTAATAAGTGGTAAAGATTAAATTCAGGTAACGATGGCAAGCGTCCTTTATTCAAAATAACTTCATAAATTAATTTGTTTTTTATATCCGCCTGTTCGATATCACCTTTACCATTTAAACAATCAAAAATCGCATCTAAATCAGTAACAGTAATTGCTTTTAATTGCGCATAACGCTGTTGTTCAGATGTAATTTTGTAACCATATTCTTGGTTATATTGAATTTCCTGTTCTGCTTTCTTTTGCTGTTGGACTAATATTTCTTGGTAGTTTTGTTGCAAAATATCTCGCGCTTTAGAAGGTAAATTAACTTCAACGATCGATTCAAAAGGAGGAATAATTAATCCGATTTCTTGCTGTTTAGCATCCTCATTGACACTTAATCGTGATAAAGCCCCTTCGATGGTTTTTATTACGGTTTTATTCGTCTGACGAGTTAATGCTTCTTCTAAAATCTTGCGATTAACAGATAATCTAACTAATAAGTTTATCGCATGGCAACGTTGCTTAGGTGTTCCTTGATCTAATAAAACTTGTAATTCAGCTTGTATTATGTCAATAGGTAAACTTAGTAACAAGGTTGTTGCTAACTCACTGATTGCTTTTATATTACTTGTTGATTGTTTTACAAGCAAATCAATCACATCTTGTTTAAGTTTGTCTTGATTAGCAATATATTGTAATTGCTGTAATTGACCAGCTCTAGATAGCCCCTGTTCAGGCAAGGTTTTAAACCATTCAAGATGTTCATAAATATAGGGCAATAAACCATTAATCATAAACACATAATAAAAACACTTTAAATAAGATTCTGGTGTTTGTTGACGGTCAAAAATAGCAAATAATAGTTGTTTCCCTAGCCCTTTTTGTTCTATTTCGAGCAATTGATGTAATTGTTGAACAGACCAATTTTGACGTTCAAGAATAATTTTTTCAGCACTTTGATTATAGCTAAACAAAGTTGAAACCAATCCATCTAAAAATAGATATAAAAACCATAATGGTAAATTTGGCGTGATCACATCAATATTTTTTTGTTCTGAATAAATGCGACTTTGCTGCATATTTTCAATATAGGTTGCTGCCAATACCTTACCAAAACGGATAATCTGTTCTGGCGTATAGTTATCCGTCCATTGTTGATAAAATAGCGCTCTTGCTTTTATTGGTTGTTTTTTCTCAGTGGAATAATAAATGATATTAGTCGCACCTGGAAAGCCTAGGCGCCCATAAACTCGCTTTGCACTATTATACGTTTGTGATAATTGATTTAAATCCTCTAAAACTAGAGGATCTTGACCTTGTAAAATATATTTACAAATGCGCTCAGGAATCAATTTATCTAACCCCCGAAAAATCTCAAAACACGCTAATAAATTGCGCTCATTATTGTCAACAGTATCCTTTACCATATTAATTTATCTTCCCAATCAGGATCAAAGCCACTACACGCATTTGCAACCGCCATATAGTTAGCATAACCTTCAGCGAGTAACACTGGAGGCAATTTATCGAGAGCTATTGGTCTATCTTTTAAACCTGGCTTTTTACTAAAATAGAGGTCAAAAAGAGCAACAGGGATATTTTCTTCTGGTACCATGCTGCCACTAAATTCAATATTAATATACAGGTTAAGACTAGCAAAATACTTATAATAACCATAAAAACAACCTGCATCTTCAACATTGTCACGCTTATAATCCAATTTGGTTAAGATTCCACGTATCGTGAAACTGTCAGTTAACCAACCTAAACGTTCATCAATAATGTCATCTTTAACTTTACTTATATCTGGTAATGAGTGAGTCAATTGATCAAATAGCTCGGGGACTTTGTAATCTTTAAGATGATCTTGCCATTTTACTGTGATAGCACTTGGCAACACTGCAGAGTGGGCAAGGGCAATGCGATTACCTTCATTTAGTTCTATTTCTTCATCTTCAGTTGTAATTAAGCTACCATCCTCAGTTGGTCTAAAGCTGTTTAATATCTGTCCATTTTCATCTAATTCAAGCCAGATTAAACGTTGAATAAGCCGTCCTACGATAGGATGTGGCTGTAAGTATTTTTGCCAATCCTCTACTCGCCATTGACGCTGTGTACACATAGCTTCATAAAAGCGGGTAATTTGCATATTAAGCAATTGCGTTAGTTCTTTTTTACTGTTGGAAAACTGTTTTTTTGCCTCTTTCACTAAGGCTTGATCTTCGCTTTTTCGGGCTTCTGGTAAGGATTTAATTTCGTTACCATCTGCATTTTTTAAATGCCATTTAAACTTATCATCAAAAGTAGCCGTAAATGTGCGTTCACCATAATCAAGGGTTAACACACCATTATCATCTAGCCCTGCGGTAGATATGGTGCGATCAGCTAGTTCATCAGTAGTCCAGCCATTGCGTTCTGCAATACTTTCTACCAATAAGCGGGCTTTTTCTTGTACAGATGCAGCACGATAACGGCGGGCAAGCGATAGCAAGAGTTGCGTGATCAACGGATCATCACTTTGAGCAAGCGGTTCAAGCATCGCTTCAATTTGCGCTCGTCGTTGTTGATGATCTTTCATAAAACTACGTAATAACGAAACTGCAATGTGACCTTTAATACCACTGGTTAATGCTAATAATCCTTTCGCTTTAATGGCTGAACCAAGATAGACTGCCAAAGCCTCTTTTTTTATCTCTTCAAATACTTGTTCAAAAGTAATATTGGCATAACTAGGGTAGTATTGAGGGTGTTGCTGGTAGTAGCCAATATATCGCTGCAATCGCTTATCGGCTAATGAATTGGCTTTTGCTTCGGCATCTTCCACCGTTGGCATTCGCGTATCTTGCTTAATAAAGCTTTGTAAAATAAATTCGCCTAATTGCTGTTGGCTTTGCTGACTTAATAAGCGACTATAAATAATTAACAATGGATTAGCTGGATCTTTTAACTTGACCGCTAACCACGCCCACCATTCAATAATTTGAGGATCAACTACATCACCATTTTTCCATGTTAATGGCGGAATTAGATTTTTATCAAACCAGTCAAAATCAGCAGGTTTTTTACCTTTTAAGCCTTTTTGTGCATCGGTTAATAGTTTTTTAACGGTTAGATGTTGACTAATATCTTCGCCTAATTTTTCTAAAGCGACTAATAAAACAGCTTGTACAGTTTCGCGTTTTTCTTTTTTTAAGGCATTATTTAATGCTTTAATTGAAGATTTTTGTCCTAACTCTGCTAACCAATTAGCGGCGGCAATACGCACCTCTTGCTTTGCTGATGTTAAAGCTTGTTCAACTTGGCAATGAATATTAGTAATCACACTTAAAGCGTTTTGTGCGGCATAGCGTACTTGTTTACTTTCGCCCAAAGCTAATTCAAATAGATAAGCAACATATTTAGTTGGAATATTTGGGAAAGTTTGTAATATTTTAATGGTACTTTCTACATCAACATTAAGATAAGACAAGGCTTCTTGTTTGGGAGCAAAACCTAAGGCCTCATCAAGCAAAAATTCGTTTTCAGCAAAAAATGGCCATAATTTGTGTGGTTCATTTTCATAGACATCGTGATAGGTATCTTTGGTTAAAAATGGCACAGCAACGACATAGGGCACATGCTGAGAATAATTGAGTTTTACTAATACATCTGCAATTTGTCTAAGATCTAATTTTTTTATAAATTCATTTTTTTCAAATAATCTTTCGAAATAATAAACGCCTGTATCTTTATCAGCTAATTGAGTCACTCGTAATAGATGAAAAAGCGTAAATTCAGGTAGATTCTGTAACCTTTTTTTGGCTAATAAAAATTTAATATCGATATTTTTATTGATTTTTTTGAGTAACGCCGAATATTCAATCTTACCATTTAAATAGTGATAGACATCATCTAAATCCTGTGAGGTAATCGTTTTTAACGTTTTATAGTATTTTCTTGCCCAATTATATGGAAGGTTATATTTTTTGTTATCTTCAACTTCTTTTTGTGCCGCTTTTTCACTTTCTATTAAATGTTCTTCATAATTTTGCTGCAAAATATCACGAGCAATAATGGGTAAATCAACATCATCGATTGGCTCAAAATCAGGAATGATTAAAGTTGCTTGTTGTTCGGCTGTATTTGCACTTTCAAGTCGTGATAAAGCACTTTCTATCGCAGCAATGACCGTTTTGTTAGTTTCGTTAGCTAAGGCTTGTTGTAAGATTGTCGAATCGGAGGATATTCTAGCCTGTAATGCGGCAGCATGACTACGCTGCTTAACTGTGCCAGCAGTTAACAAACGTTGTAAATGGGGCTTTACTATTTCGACAGGGGAACTAAGTAACATTTCAGTTGCTAGCTGATTGACTTGTTTGGAGCTATTTAATGACTGCACAGCAATAAAATCAATCAGTGGCATTTGTAGTTCAGGATGCTTTCGAATATATTTTAATTGTTCGACTTGCCCTAATATCGCAATATCTTGATTCGGTAATTGTTTGAATAATTCGATATGCTCAATAACATAAGGTAATAGACCATTAATCATAAAGAAATATTGAAAACAGCCGCTATATGTAATATTTTGGCGGTCAAATATAGCAAATAATAACTTTTTACCTAATCCTGATTCCTCAATCTCTAACAACTTATGTAATTGTTTAATTGACCAATTTTTTCGCTCATCAATCCGATCTTCATTGTCACAACAAATCGGTAACGTAGTAATCAATCCATCATATAACAGATATAAAAACCAAGAGGGTAACTCTGGTGTAATTAGTTTAATAAAACGTAAATTACCACATAACGCCGCTAAAACTCGTGCAAAACGGATTATCTGTTCAAAAGTATAATCATCAGTCCACCGATGATAAAAAGCCATTCTTGCTTTTTCGGATGAATTGGGTTCATCACAAATATTTGTATAATGAAGGTCACAAGGTCTTCGAAGTAACTCATAAAGTTTAGTAGCCGTGTTTGAAGACTGACACAATTGATTTAAATCAACTAATACATTTAGTTCATCACCCTGTAAGATATATTGAGTAATGCGCGTTGGCATGGTTTTATCCAGTTCTTTTACTGGGTCAAATATAGTGGTAATTAATTGTTGTGATGATAATTCATTTATTTTTTTCATATTCCTTTCTTCTCCCATTCTGGATCAAATCCGCTACATGCCTTAGCAACAGCCATATAATCAGCATAACTTTCTGCTAGTAACACACGAGGATCTTTGCTAATTTCAATTGTGTTATTTTTAATTGTATCCACATCACCGATAACAAAAGGTGTAACGCTTTAATAACTATTGACATTGCTCCTTTAGCCAGTTTATTTCTTGCGTCCAAATATCAGGATCAATGGTTTCTAAGATAAGAGGAATTTCGTCAATTCTTGGATCTTGCATAATATATTTAAATGCAGTTTCACCAATATTGCCTTTGCCTAAACTGTGATGGCGATCGACATGGCTAGCAAATTCGCTTTTAGCATCGTTTAAGTGCATGCCTCGTAAGTATTGAAAACCGACTATTTTTTCGAACTCAGCAAAAGTTTCTTGGCAAGCTTGTTCGGTACGTAAATCGTAACCAGCGGCAAAAGCGTGGCAAGTGTCAATGCAAACTCCAACTCTGCTTTTGTCTTCGACTTGGTCAATGATTTGCGCAAGATGTTCAAATTTATAGCCTAAGTTAGAGCCTTGTCCAGCCGTATTTTCAATAACAGCAACCACATTTTGTGTTTTGTCGAGCGTAATGTTTATCGATTCGGCAATGCGTGCTAGGCATTCATCAACCGATATTTGTTTTAGATCGCTTCCGGGGTGAAAATTGAGTAATGTTAATCCTAATTGTTCACAACGTTGCATTTCGTCTAAAAAAGCAGTGCGTGATTTTTCAAGCTGTTCACTATCGGGGTGTCCTAAATTAATAAGGTAACTATCGTGTGGCAAAATTTGTTTGCTGGTAAAACCATATTTTTCGCAGCGTTTTTTAAAGCTGTCGATGGTGGCTGTTTCAAGCGGTTTGGCGTGCCATTGTCGTTGATTTTTGGTAAATAACGCAAATGCGGTTGCGCCAATTTGATAGGCATTTATCGGGGCGTTATCTACCCCACCTGCTGCACTTACATGTGCACCAATGTATTTCATTTTTTGTCCTAATAACGTTGTTAGTTTATGATTAGCGGATAATTAGTTCGAGCCGCTATTGCGTTGTAGCTGATCACGCAAATTAGGCGGTACACCTTTAATAACCAGTGAGTCAGTCTGTGGATCCCATTTTATACGTTCACCTAACAAATTTGAATCGAAGCTTAAGGTTAATCCGCCACCGCTGCCCGAGAATTTTTTAAGTTGGCGCAATGCACTACGATCAACGGGGAATGTGTCTTCTAAATCGTATTCACTATTTTTGACAAATTCAATAAAGTTGTTATCGTCACTTGTTGGTAGTTCGTTGGCTAGATTTTTTAGTTCAATTTCTTCACCAGCTTGTAATTGAGCTTGACAGTAATTGTAGACGCTTTCACGTGCGTTGGTTTTGTCTTGTTTGTCAAATTGCATTTCTTGGCAGTAATCATCTACCGCTTTAACCAGTGTTTTGTTTTGTGCTTTCGCATCTAATCCTTCATTAGCACCTAGGTAGTCCATAAAAAAGTCAGATACTTTTCGCCCTACTCGTCCTTTTAAAAAGGTTAAATATCGTTTTGAGTCGGCTTGGGTTTCCCATTCGGTCATGTCTATACGGGCAATAATATCGGCATGGTCAATGTCTAGATATTGCGTTTCGCTAATATCTAAGTCTTCATTAACTAACATACTTAAACAACTATTTAACACCGCAATAATTAAGTATTCAACCGCCAAATAACGATATTGGCAAAACACCACCGTTCCTCCTTCTGCAAAAGGATATTTGGCAAGTTCGTTGCGTAGTTGTTTGGTTGATTCTTGGCTGAAATGTAAAAAATCTTGATTGCCTAGCCGTAGTTCTTTTAGTGATTGTTCAAATAAGCTTTCGCTATTAAATAATCCATAGGCTTTGCTTTTGTTATTATAGATGCGGTTGATATCTTCAATTAGATTAACAACCGCTTGCTCGTTGTCGAGCATTGAGTCACGAAGTTGTAGTTCAATTTCGGTGTCGCTTTTTCTAATTAATTTATGCAGTATGATCTTTTCTATTTGTACGCTCATTGGTGAGGTTCCTATTGGATCGCTATAATCATTAAGGACATTATTTTATCAAAGCGCTGAAAAAGTGCTATTAACAATTTGCCAGTCTGTTAAACTAGCACAGTTAAATTGCATAAATCTATACTGAAACGTATAGTTACCTGAAACTTTTTGACAAGATTTAACTACACGTAAGCGCAGTCGCGATAGCAAGGTTTAGATAATCGCTATCAGTTATAATCATTAAAATTAAGAAATAAGTAAAAATCGAAAACTGAATTTATTATTTTGCTAATATACCTAACAAGCAACTTGGGGTTATCATTATTAATATGAATAATGATTATACTAATTTATACTGAAACGTATAGTTACCGGAAACTTTTTTACAATATTTATCAGCGGAAAATTAAAAGCAATGGCTCACTCTATTGATGTTTATAATGATTTTAAAAATAAAAAAATCAGTGCACTATTTTGGCAATATGCGTTACCTGCCATTATTGGGACAATTGTTAACACTCTTTATAATATTATTGATGGCATTTTTATTGGCCATTGGATCGGACGCGAGGCGTTAAGTGCTGCTGGTCTTATTTTACCTGTGATGAATTTAGCAGCGGCAATTGGTATGTTAGTTGGAATCGGTTCGGCCAGTCGGATTTCAATTTTTTTAGGTCGTGGTGAAAACGACAAGGCCGAAAAAGTCGCTGGTACGTCGTTTATGCTAACTGCGCTGCTGAGTGGTTTTACGCTGTCAATGCTGCTTATTTTTATTGATCCCGTGTTGCGTTTTGTCGGTTCTAGCCCTGTTAACCATGTTTATGCTAGAGAGTTTTTAGAAATTTTTCTACCTGGTAGTATCTTTTTAACCCTCACTTTTAACTACAACAATATGATGCGTGCAAGTGGTTACCCTTTTAAAGCCATGGTAACTATGTTTGTCAGTGTGATTGCTAATATTATTTTAGCGCCAATTTTTATTATTGGTTTAGGCTGGGGAATGCGTGGAGCTGCAATGGCAACAACGTTGTCGATGATGATTAGCTTTGTGTTTGTTATGCAACATTTTTTAAATAAGAATAGTAATATTAAGCTTTA
This sequence comes from Gilliamella sp. BG2, assembly GCF_046635645.1. NCBI lineage: Bacteria > Pseudomonadati > Pseudomonadota > Gammaproteobacteria > Orbales > Orbaceae > Gilliamella > Gilliamella sp. BG2. The sequence goes on along the minus strand of NZ_JBIDFF010000015.1, from coordinate 11,020 downwards.
TCGTCGTAATTTTAAGTTGGACTTTTCAATTGCAAAATCGGTTATATCAATCGGTTTATCACCTTTTTCAATGCAAATGGCGGCATCAATCGTTGTAGTGTTTATTAACTGGCAACTTAATCGTTATGCTCCACTTGCTAATGTGTCGGGCGATGATTCAATTGCTGCTTTTTCTAATGCTAACCGGCTTATTACTTTAGTGATTATGATTGTCATTGGTATCAACCAAGGTATGCAACCTATTATTGGTTATAATTATGGTGCTAAAAATTATGATCGCGTTAAAAAGACTTTCTTTTATGCTGTGAAAGTAGCAACGGTTGTAACTTCGCTCGGTTTTGTATTAGGATTTTTTATTCCAGATATGTTGGTGCGAGCTTTTAGTTCCGAGGAAGATTTAGTGCAACTTTCGGCTATTGCATTACGATTTACTACACTCTCTTTTATTTTTGTTGGCTTTCAAATGGTTACCACTAGCTTTTTCCAATGTATTGGTATGGCAAAAATTTCGATTTTATTAAGTCTTTCAAGGCAAATTTTGATTTTGTTACCAGCACTTTATATTTTACCATTATTTTTGGGTTTTGATGGTGTTTGGGCTGCTGCCCCAACGGCCGATCTGTTATCAACAGGTACAGCTTGCCTTGTGCTTTATTGGTATTTTAAATCACTCAAGAAAAGACATTGTTGTAATTAATACTGCCGTTTAAGTTAATCAGGGCTTAACGCCCTTTTTAATTTAGCCCAATTTTATTTACTGAAGTCGTTTTTATTTTTGTTCACAAAATTCATGCTTAATTCCATTTTCACAAGCTTTTTTAAACAATTCTTTCGCTTTTTTGGTATCTTTTTTAACATCATAGCCATTAAAATATATCACACCAAGATTCCATTGTGCGTAAGGATCATTTTGCTCGGCTGCTTTTTCCAACCAAATTTTAGCTAAACTATAATCTTGTTCAACAACTTTACCATCAAAATACATATCACCTAAAGAATATTGAGCATTTACATTGCCATTTCCGCTCGCTTTTTGATACCATTCCAAAGCTTTCGTTATATTTTGTTCAACACCTTGGCCTTTTTCGTACATATACCCTAAATTAAATTGAGCTTCGTCGTCTTTTTCTGCTGCTTTTTGAAACCATTCAAAAGCTTTGGTGTAATCTTGTTCAACTTCTTCACCTTTATAATATAAGCTAGCGATATTAGTCATAGCATATACAATACCTTGTGCCGCAGCTTTTTCGTACCATTCTATTGCTTTTTGCGCATCTTTTGTGACAGAAATACCATAAAGGTACCTAACGCCAAGATAAAATTGTGCTTCTGGATTATTTTCTTCTGCCGCTTTTTTGTATAATTTGTCAAAACTCAAATCTCGAAAATCTTGAGCATAAGATGGGTTTGAGAAACATATGAACAATAAAAATAATGCAACTAATTTTTTCACGTTATATTGCTTATTAGTAAAACTTAATGAAGTTAAAATATATATTTTAATTTATTATAAACTAAAATTACTGAACTATTTTTAGTAATATCAAAATAAAACAAAAGTCTATTAATTCCGTTCAGTATTTCGTATTGTAGCCTTATTATGTCGAAGCCGATAAGTTTGTAATACTCGATAAGGTCACAAACATAAGACACAGAAAAATCAATATAACCCCAAACCACCCAACTAATGACATTTGTTCGCCAATAATTAACATCGCTAATATGGCCGCAATAACAGGCTCTAATAAGCTGATTGTAATAGCCGAACTAGCCGATATTTTAGATAAACCATAACCATAACATAAATACCCCATAAACATGGGGATCAATGCTATATAAATACAAACAGCAATATTGGTTAGTGAGTCAAATAATGCAGTCCCTGTGAGTAACATAACGGGTATGAGTAAGATGCCACCAAAGCCAAAGGTTGCCCCCATGGCCGATTTTGTTGATATGCCTTTTAACATTAATTGACGAGCTGACCATGAATATAAGGCATAGGTAAATCCAGCAATTAATCCTAATAAAATACCTATAGTGGTGTGTTCATATTGCGTTGTGGTGGAATTATCTTCTGAAAAGGCAAGTAAAATCATCCCCAAAATACCAAAGGCTGCTCCTATTACCCATTGTTTAGTTAGGCGAAAATCACGACTAATATATTCAATGAGGGCTGAAAGGATCGGGGCTGATCCAATAGAAACTACTGTTCCAATTGTTACACCCGATAAGCGCATAGAGCTATAAAAAGCTAAAGGATAAATCATAACAGCAATAGCACCAACAATAAGTAAGTGAACATGCTTGATTAATAAATGGCGTTCTTTGATTATTTTAGATATTGCCAATGTACATTGTAAAATGCCACCAATACCCATTGCTAGCGAGCCAATGAGTAAAGGTGAAAGCGAGGGCGCAAATGTAGCAGCTGTGCCCGTTGTCCCCCATAAAATAGATGCTAATATGACAGCTAAAATACCAAGTACTTTATTCATTAGATAGGTGATTACTCAATATTTTGTACTTGCTCACGAATTTGTTCAATAAGTACTTTGAGTTCAATCGCACTGGCTGTCACATCAGCATTGATTGATTTAGATGCAATAGTGTTAGTTTCTCGATTAAACTCTTGCATCATAAAATCCAATCGACGACCTATCGCTTCGTTTTTCTTTAAGATCGAATAAGTTTCTTTAACATGTGTCATTAGGCGATCAAGCTCTTCGGCAACATCAATTCGCTGGGCAACCATCACTATTTCTTGCTCTAGGCGAGAATGATCCAGTTCAATATTAGCTTCAGCCAATTTACTTTTTAAACGTTCTTTTTGCCATTCAAGTATTTGCGGCATCCAATTACGAATCTTATCCACTTCTACGGTAATGGCTTCTAAACGTTTAACAATTAAATCACTAAGCGCTTTACCTTCACGTTCTCGAACAGCTTTAAACTCGTCGATAGCTGTATCAAGTAACGCTAGGATTTCTTGTGATATGCTGTCAAGATTTTGTTCTTTTGCCGACAATACGCCTGGCCAACGAAGTACATCAATCGGGTTAACTTGTCCTGATTGATGCTCTGTTTGAACCCAGTTTGCGGCATTTAAAATTTGCTTAGCAAGATCTTTATTTAACGAAAGTTCTTGATTTTGCGCTGCAGGATCTAATTCAAAACGTAAATTACATTCGATTTTACCACGAGTTAGACGATTACGGAGTCGTTCACGTATCATCGGTTCAAGTGAACGAAACTGTTCTGGTAGGCGGATATAGGTTTCTAAATAACGTTGATTAACTGATCGGAGTTCCCATGAGGCGGTTCCCCAAGATTGATTTAATTCCTTTCTGGCATAGGCGGTCATACTGGAAATCATAATTGCTTCCTAAATTTGTAAAAAACTTGCTGGGCATTGTACCACATATTCTGTATAATATGCTCTTAGCTTAGGCTAAACATCAACCTTATCTTGTTGATGTCCCCCTAAATAATTAGCTCAAAAAAGATATTTTTTAATTGTAACATCTGGAGAATTGCATGCGCCCGTCAGGTCGATCTGCGGAACAAGTCCGCCCTATCAAAATAACCCGTCATTATACTAAGCATGCAGAAGGTTCTGTATTAGTTGAGTTTGGTGAAACTAAAGTACTTTGTAATGCCACTATTGATGAAGGTGTGCCACGTTTTTTAAAGGGGCAAAACCAAGGTTGGGTAACTGCTGAGTATGGAATGCTACCTCGTGCAACCCATTCACGAACTCAACGCGAAGCGGCTAAAGGTAAACAAACCGGTCGCACTATGGAGATTCAACGCCTTATTGCCCGTTCACTACGTGCAATGATCGACCTTAAATTATTAGGTGAATATACTATCACGTTAGATTGCGATGTTATTCAAGCAGATGGTGGTACCCGAACTGCGTCAATTACTGGTGCTTGTGTAGCACTAAATGATGCAATCAACAAAATGGTTGCAGATGGTAAAATTAAGCAAAATCCAATTAAATCATTAGTTGCTGCTGTTTCTGTCGGTATTGTCGATGACCAAGCAGTATGTGACTTAGAATACATAGAAGATTCAAACGCTGAAACCGATATGAATGTTGTTATGACTGACGATGGTCGTATGATTGAAGTGCAAGGCACTGCTGAAGGCGAACCCTTTAGTCATGACGAATTATTAAAACTGTTAGAGCTAGCAAAAAATGGCATCAAAACTATTATTGATGCACAAAAACAGGCCTTAAAAGATTAATTGGAGAGGATCGATGAAATCATATAAAAGTGAATTTATTGAATTTGCATTAAATAGGCAAGCATTAAAGTTTGGTGAATTCACCTTGAAATCGGGACGCAAAAGTCCCTATTTCTTTAATGCAGGATTATTTAATACAGGTAAAGATCTGGCTTTATTAGGTCGTTTTTATGCAGCCGCACTAATGGATACTAATTTAGAGTACGATGTCATTTTTGGTCCAGCCTATAAAGGTATTCCTATTGTTTCATCAACCGTTGTTGCACTATCTGAACATCATAATGTTGACATTCCTTACTGCTTTAACCGTAAAGAAGCAAAAGATCATGGCGAAGGCGGTAATTTAGTAGGTAGTTCGATCTATCAACAACGCGTTATGTTGGTCGATGATGTTATTACTGCCGGAACTGCTATTCGTGAATCGATGAAAATATTAGCAGATAACCAATCTAAACTTGCTGGCGTACTTATTTGTCTAGATCGTCAAGAAAAAGGTCGTGGTGAACTGTCAGCAATTCAAGAAATTAAACAAACTTATCATTGCAATGTAATTTCAATTATTACGCTTGATGATTTAATCCAGTACCTCTATAAAGATCCAGCTCGAAAAGATCAAGTAACGCAAGTTGAAGCTTATCGGTCTGAATTTGGGATAAAGTAATAACAAATTACTTTTCTATATTTATAAAAACTAAAGCCTCGAAAGATGCTTTAGTTTTTCATGTTTTATCTAGAAATTTTTATTATCAGTAAGATAAATTCCACAATAAAATAATTGCTTTTATTTTTTAAGATTTAATCATCATATCAAGCCTTTTAAATTTTATTTATATTATTAATCATGATAATTAATTTATATGAAACAAGTAAATTGCTAGAATAATAACTAATAATCAAATGTTTTCAAATTAAATTAAATTAAATTAAATAGAAATATAAGTAGGTATAAATATGGAAGAATCTTTTAAACCCCGTAGTTTATCGATTAGTGAATTATTTGGTGATACAAAAAATCTTTATAAAATACCAAAGTATCAAAGACCTTATAAATGGGAAAGTGAACAAGTTGAACAGTTATGGGACGATATTTTAGAATCATATGAAAATGACGTACCAAATTACTTTCTTGGCTCTGTTATTACAGCAAATTCTTATGATGAACCTAATTCCCCTTATATTGATGTTGTCGATGGACAACAAAGATTAACAACGTTAATGATACTATTTTGCGTTATACGTGATTATTTTCCGAATCTTAATCTACATGATAATTTAAATCCCCTTTCTGTAAATATTGATATTATCCGTTCTGCAATAATCTTTAATAGCCGAGCTTCACGTTTAAGATTACACACTCATAGCTCTCATCAATCTGATTTTGAAGCGTATATTTTAAACGAGGGAGCAACAAAAATATTGCCGCCTCCATATAAATATCAAATTAAAAATGATCAAGAACCCAAATTTAAATTTATTAATACCGCACTAATTTTTAAAGAGAAATTAAATTCTTTACCTGAAAATAAACTTGGAGAGTTAATTAATTACTTGTTTTACCAAGTTAAAATTATACGTATCGATTGTACCAGTCGTGATTTTGCTATTAAATTGTTTCAGGTGCTCAATAATAGAGGTTTAGATTTAACTTCTGCTGACTTAATAAAAAGTTTTTTATTAGAAAAGCTTATATAAAAAATATAAAGATGATTTAGCCACTTCAAAATTAAAAGAAGATAGTTTTATGTCTGATTGGCGTGAAATGGAGCAGCTCATTAAACAATGTGACGATATAAGTTTAAATGATTTGTTTATTATTTACGCACATTATTTATTAGGCTCAAATCAAAAAAAATCATTCACTGAAGAGCTACAAAACTTATTCGAAAATCAAGATCCTAATCAAGTCATAGCCTCATTAAAACAATTTGTTATTAATTATTACGAAAAAATATATTGTTCAAAAGATAAAAATATTTATTCATTCCAATATTTGAGATGGAGTAATTATTGGAAAGCGATATTAATGACAGCCATTACAACAAATTATAAAGATTTTGATGAATTAGTTTTTGAACTAAGACGCTTTTATTATTTATATTGGATTGCGGGAAAAACATTATCCCAAGTAAAGCAGACTTCTTTTAATGTCATTAAAGCACTGAAAGAAAAAAAACATATCAATTATTTAAAAGCAATCTTTTCAAATAAGTTAAATTCAGAAAAGATTTATGAATTAGCGATATCTCAGCTAACTTCTAATATGGTTGATAAAGAAGCATGGATTAAACCTCTTTTGATTTTAATTGAGTATGATCTAACCGATCAATCTAATCCTATTTTATTAAAACTTAATAATGACTTGCACCTTGAACATATATTACCTAAAAAATATAAGACTATTGCAGAATGGAATCATATCACGGAAGAAGTAAAAAACAGATGGTTACATAGTATTGCTAATTTGACACTATTAAGCGGTAAAAAAAATATTGATGCTAGTAATAATCCTTTCAATGTCAAAATGATCGTATATCAGGGTAATCATACTAATAACACGACTGCTTTTCGCCTTTCTCAAAAAGTATTAGATGATTTTAATCAAAAAACATTTAATCAACAATGGCATGAAGATGCATTAAAAGATCGTTATAATTGGATACTTGCACGATTAGAAAAATTATTAGCTATAGATTTTACATTAGTAAAGCAGATAGATACCCCAAAAATGGCAAAATAATGATCAATCAACTAATATGATGTGTAGGAATCAATTGTTGGTTATAGGAAATAGTCAGTTAAACTACTGTAATAAACTTTCATAAAATAAAATTAACGCCGTATCACCAACAAGTGATATGGCGTTAATATCATAAAGAAAATTATTATCAATTTGAATAAACGTATTACGGCCATTCATTCAACCGTTTGTAATACAAAAAGACTTCATGAAGCACTAACTCTCCCTGACATATCTTTATATATTTCTAAACTGCCTACACGGCGGTAAACAATTTTATGATAGTTAAAGTATCAAAATAGGAATTTCTAAATATTGGCCTCGGCGACCTAAGGACTAGGAAATAAGGACTAAGGTCTGAGGTCCGAGACGCAAACAACATAAAAGCTGCCCATTGAGCTGCCCGTCATAATATCGCCATAGGCCGAGTCCACAACGTACATGAAGGAAGTATTCTTATTATTTTCATCCTCGCTCGACAAGTGGTAGTTGAAGCCAAAGTCGGCACCTTTGTAGAAGTCCACGACGCCCCACTCGGAAAAAAAGCCGGCATCAATATGACGCATGTAATTATTATATGGTGAAGATGGGCTAGCACCTACAACAGGAGGAAGAAGACCTCCGTAAACATTAACCGCGTTGGTTAAATCTCTGACCCTTGGCATATGGTAGCCTATATTATGACACCATTTTAACATATCATAATAATAGCTCCTATCACCCCGATGGATGAACCACTGCTTCAACACAAATCCATATTTTACTACCTCAACGCCATATCTATCTCTACCCACTAACTCAAACGTTTGCGGTAACCTTGGCTTAACTACACTAGGTTTAGGATTGTCCCATCGATATCTTGCCACTGGACCTGTTAACTTAACACGTGCTACCCACTCTTTACAATCCTCATAAGGAATCCAACTGTCACAAACTACATCATTTGTCACTGTTGCTGTAATTCCCTCATGCGTGACCGGTTCCTGATGCCGAGCGTGATAAATCACGCTCAAATTAAGTGATAATTAACTATTCTGTATTTTTCATCATATGAAAACAAATTACAAATATTATACTTTAAATATCCAAATTAGAATTTGATATATTAGATTAAATCCCCAAATCTTGTTTAATTGTTTGTTTATTTGCTCGAATAAATGTTTTAAATGCTCTGCCACCCGTTACGCTATTGATGCCACGGCTGACCATATCACCCGCATCAATGACTAATTCCTGCTGAATAACGGGACTCAATACAGTTGGTGAGCTTTTGCGTTGTTGGTTATCATCAAGTAATGGCGCTTTTGGGATATTAACATTGCTAACTAGCCCGCCTGTTGCATAACGATGTAATCGGCCTGTATTGATAGCGTGAAGATAGTCGATACCGTATTTTTTAACTGATGCGGCATTAATAACATATTCACCATTAGATAATCTAGCAGGAATTGAATCAGATGTTGATGTACCAGCACCTGTAATATAACCACCCGTTGAAGCCATAACGGCGGTACTAGCTCTAGCTAACCCCGACATAGCAGAACTACCCGCACTAGCCGATGTAATTGCTGTATATAAGGTCGCTGCGCCACTTGAAAATGCGGCTGCCATTGCGCCTGTTAATCCTGTGGTACCCGTTGTCATTGCGGTGGTTAATGAGGTGCTAAGTTCAACCGAACCAACACTTGCCGCAGTGGTGATTGCTGTACCCATTTCTGTTGCAGCAATTGAACTTTGTGCGACATCAATCGTGAGACTGGCATTACTTGCCGAAAATAAACTACTAATTAAATGGTTTGCCTGATCTAGCCCACTCATCATCATTTCAGCTAAGCCTTGGCTGGCAATTTTAGCCATTGCATTAACAACACTTAAACCTAAATTAGTGATAGCGTCACTTAGCGTGTTAGTACCCTCCGCTAAGCCTTGCAAAGCACTTTGCATGCCATTTTGTAAACCATTACGAAATGCGTTAGTTAATGCATCTGTGGTTTTATTAAGCTGTGCAATTTCTAGTTGTAATTGTGCTAGTGCAGCTTTAGCCTCTTGACTAATTTGCTCTGGCGCTTGTGTCAATTGCTGGAGTAATGGCACACTTTTACTGAGTTCAATAGCGGTTTGTTTATGTAGTTCAACTAATTGGCTTTGTGCTTCAAGTTCGGTAATCAGTCCACTAATAACCTGTGCTTGTATACGTTGCTCTTCTTGAGTTTGATTGGTTTTTGTCGCTTGAATTTGCTGTTTAATCAGTTCAATATTTGCTTTCGCTTTTTCAAGCGGTAAAATCTGATCAATTAGGTTAATGCCAGCAGTATTATTATTGGCTTTAAGTTGAGCCATAACAGCTTGATACCATCTATCAATCTCTGCCGTTTTAATTCTGGCAGGGTCAAACAATAGCGAATTAAGTTGATTTTGTAATTCTTCATTGAATTTTTTATTTTCGTGTGCTGTAATTGCATTATTTGCCGCATTGGCTCGATTACGCTGCTCTACCGTTAGTTTTTGAGAATCAATTAACGCTTGCCGAGTTGCGTATGTTTTTTGTGTCTGCTTATTCGCTTGTGATTCCAGCGATTTTATAAATTGCTCTGTTTCACGTGCTGCAGATTTTGCCGCTTGGGCTGATTCTTGTATTGCTTTTTTCTTTGCTTCGTGCGCATCTATCAATTGAGCATTAGCGATAATTTCTTTTTTGAGTTCTGGGCTGGCATTTTTATACTGACCTTTTTCAATTTCGTAAAGCGCTTTAGCAACTGCTGTGCTTTTTTCTTGTAATGCGACCTTATTTTTTAATTGTTCGTTATACTGCCTGAGCGATTTATCCGTTATTTCTTTTACATCTTTATCATATTGACCACCAGAAAATGATTTACCGTCTTTTGAAGTCACTCCTTGTGCTTGTAAATCTTTACGACCCTTTTCATCAGCCCACAGCGCTTCATATTTTTTACGTAATTCATCAACCGCTTTAGCTTGTTTTTCGGCATCACTGGCATTTTGTTTATGCAGCTCATCAAGCTCTTTTTGGGCATTGATTGCTTTTTCATTAATGACATCAGTATCATGCTTTTCTTGTACTTCTTTTTGCTGTTTATCTCGTTGAGCCTGTTTTTCTTGTAATGCTTTATCATCATTTTTATTGTATGGAATATATCCTGCCCCAGGAACAATATAAAAACCTCTATTTTTGGCTCCCTCCATTCTTTCAATATCTTCGTCTGAGTTTGATAACCCTAAACTAAATTTTAACTCTTTTTTAAATCCTTCACCTATATCACTCACGCCATTTTTGAAGTGTTGCCATGCCTTTTCTAACCAATTAAGCTGTTCTTGCATCTTGTTAGCGCTGACTTCCATCTCTTTGGCATATCTCTCGGTGGCAACGGCAATGGCTTGCTCTGTGTCACCTTGTGCTTCTAGCGCTGCTATACGCTGATAAGTAGCTAAATCTAACCAATGATATTGTTTATTACTTTCAACCGCCCAACTAGTGACCGCATTTTCAATACCTTTAAATGATTGAACAGCGTCTTGTGCGTTTTTTACGGTCACCGCTGCCATATACGCTGATGCAGTAGCAATATTTTCAATTGATTTTGCTGATAATCGTCCCTCTGATGTCAGTTCTGCAATAACACCACGTGTTTCACTGTAGTTATGATTAATTTTACCGATACGTTGAGACATAGCCTCAAGCCCACCAACCGTAGCACCAGCATAATTACCCGTTGAAATTAAGGCACGATTAAATCGCTCTTGGTCTGAAATTATTGTACTTATCACTTGGGACATTTTGTAAAAAGTCGCGATAAAAACACCCACTGATAAAGTAGCAGCGCTAAATAATGGCGGTAGTCGCCCAGTCATATTACCAATTGTTAGCAATGAGTTTCCCGCTGATGCAAAATTACCGTTCGCTAATTGTTTAAACATACTGGCAATACTACGACGGGCGCCTTTGGTATTTAAATCTAATTTTTTAGTACTTTCATTTAGCGTTTCAACCGTTGATAATGCAGCACGTTG